>JAGLDR010000181.1 GCA_023145475.1 bacterium | reverse complement strand
TTGAGGGATATTGCACAAATTTAGGCGGAAGAATGCCGACTATATCAGAACTTAGATTGCTGATTCAAAACTGCCCAAGTACGGAAGTTGGTGGTTCTTGCAAAGTTTCAGACGAATGCTCTGAGAAAGATAGTTGTTGGGACGAAAGTTGCAGGGTATGTGGCAACGAGTCTGGTGGATATTACTCTGTTTTTGGTTTTTCCGATAGAGTATGGTCTTCAACTATTGAAAGTGTAACAAATGAAAAGTTTTCGACTGTTTGGGTGGTAAACTTTTATAGCGCAGATGTCTTGGCAGAACTGTCAGAGTTGGCATCAAGTGGTGACAAGCAGTTTGCTATCTGTATTATCGAGTAAGTATCGTTATTATTTTCCAAGCATAAAAACAGCATACAACGGAAGATTGATGAAGTTCTATCGCTTTCCTTTTCACAAGAACCTCCCAAAAAATGTAGATTCACAAAAAGTATGTGCCAAAAAGTGTGGTTTTGGCGTAAAAGTATGTGCCGAAAAGTGTGAAAGTCAATAAAGTTTAGTGTTATATTAGGTATTTAGTAAGATTTCGAGAGTTGACTAGATAATTCCCCGACTTTTCAGCAAAATCCAGACAACATATCCAATCATTCCAGCGGTGAGTGTCCAGTCAGTTATCTTGAGGGTTTTCAATAATTTTGGGTCTTTTATTCGTTTCTCTGCAATACCAATCAATATAATCACCACAAAGAGTGTGATAATAGTAGTAATGGTGAAACTATCTCGTAATGGACACATTATATTACCCCGTTCTTTCCGTTATCGCTCATAAATCGCTGCAATTTCATCTTTCAAATCGTTCAACGTTCCACTTTCAATCGCTTTTCGCGCTGTTTTCACCAGATTCATGTAGTAGTGAATGTTGTGAATCGAGTTTAGAATTGGACTGAGTAGTTCTTTATTTCTAAAAAGGTGGCTCAAGTACCCACGAGAGAAGTTTTGGCAGGTGTAGCAGCTGCAGTTTGCGTCTAGTGGTTTGGTATCAGTCACAAACTCTTTGCGTTTTATATTGATAAGTCCAGTCGAGGTAAAGAGTGAGCCATTTCGTGCGTTGCGAGTAGGCATAACGCAGTCAAACATATCAATTCCTTCAGAGATGGCAGTGAGAATATCAAGCGGTGTGCCAACGCCCATCAAATAGCGAGGTTTATCTTTTGGCATCAGGTGTGCCACCTCTTTGATAATGGTGTACATATCCTCTTTTTTCTCTCCGACGCTCAGTCCGCCAATTGCGTATCCATCAAATCCAATGTCTACAATATCTTTCAGATGTTTTTTGCGCATTTCGATGCTGACACCACCTTGAAAGATGCCGAAAAGTGCGTTGTTGCCCTTTCTTGCGTCAAGCGAGCGTTGCGCCCACCGAGTCGTTCTATCCATACTTTTAATCATATATTCATCGGTGCAGGGAAGTGCGGGGCATTCATCAAATGCCATCATAATATCGCTTCCGAGTGCTTCTTGAATTTCAATGCTGATTTCAGGTGAGATAAACTGTTTGCTTCCATCGATATGGCTTCTAAAATTGACGCCCTCTTCGGTTATTTTACGCAACGGTCCAAGGCTGAAAACTTGAAATCCACCACTGTCCGTCAAAATGGGTCTATCCCAGTTGATAAAGTTGTGGAGTGTGCCGTAGTGATTTTTGACAAGCTCATGTCCAGGACGCAAAAAGAGGTGGTAGGTGTTTCCAAGAATAACCTCAGCTCCTGCTGCTTTTAGCCTGTCTGGCGCAACACCTTTGACACTGCCACGGGTACCGACTGGCATAAAAATGGGTGTGTGAATATCGCCTCGATCGGTATGGATAACAGCTGTGCGTGCTTTTCCATCGGTCGCATTTATCTCAAAGGATATCATTCTGCTTCTATCTCTTTTTTGTGTAATTCGACACGGACAATGTGCCGTTCGTTGCTTTCTGTAACGGTGTATTCCCACCCTTCGTGAAGCAGTTGATAGCCCCGTTTAGGAACAGTACCCGCAAGTGTGGTCAAAAAACCACCGAGTGAGTTATATTCGCCCTCTTCAGGAAGAGCTATCTCTAACTCTTCAGCTAAATCGGAGATAGAGATGTGAGCATCAATGCTGTAGACGCCCTCTCTGATTTTGAGGATATTCTTATCTTCATGATCATCTTCATCCATAATATCACCAACAAGCTCTTCAAGGATATCCTCGAGGGTAATAATTCCTGAAGTTCCTCCAAACTCATCAACAACAATTGCCATGTGTCGTCGTCTCGCCTGCATTATTTTGAGTGTTTCATGGATTTTTTGTGTCTCAGGAACAAAGAGAGGATGAGCGCGAATCAATGGTTTTATCGTATCAGAAAGATTAAATTTTTGTTGTTTGAGAAGTGCTACCAAATCTTTGGTATAGAGAACCCCTTTGATATCGTCAATTGTATCGTTATAGACGGGAATACGACTGTGTCCCCATCTCTCTATCATCTCAAGTGCTTCAGCAAATGTTGCGGTAACATCCATGAAATGAGCGTCAGTTCGTGGAACCATAATCTCTTTAACGAGTGTATCTTTAAACTCAATAACACTGCTGAGCAGTTCACCTTGCTCCTCTTGCTCAAATACACCGAGATTGCTCCCCTTCTTTATCAGATATTCAATATCAGTCTGCGTGATATTGGTGCCTGTTTGTGCGGCATCTGACGAGACGAGCGATATCATTCTGCGAGCAAACCATCCAAGCGTTTTAGAGAAAGGATAGAGAATCCACGAAAGTGGAACCATGACAAACAGGGCGGGAACAATAAACTTCTCTGGATTTATTTTAGCAAATGTTTTTGGTGTCACCTCGCCAAAGACAAGCAAGAGAAGAGTCATTGCACCAACAGCGACACTGTCTGCGACAAAAATTCCATATAGTGGCTTAAGATAGGAGACCGCAATCTTTCCTGTCAGTAGCGTACCTATGATATTGACAAGATTGTTGCCAATAAGAATTGTCGAAAACATAAAGCTTGGGTCAGTGAGCCACTGTTTCAAAGGTTTTGAAATAATTTTAAATCGCTCACTCAGTTCAAGTGTTTTCAGTTCTGTAAGAGCGGTAAGGGCGGTTTCAGTGCCACTAAAAAAGGCGCTGAGGAAAAGACATACGATGACTCCAATGAGATCGTATAAAGGAAATGCTTCCAATGTTGGGTGCCTCCTGAAAGTTAACGAACGACCCCCTATTTTTACACGAAAACACTCTTTTTACAAATAATTTTCTGAGTATTTATTTTAATATATAGGCAGAGAGCTTTTTTGCTAAAAAAAAAGGCGACACCGAGGTGCCGCCTTTTGCAAAATAGGTGAGACGAGAATCAGCCACATTTTCCTTTTGGAGCTGCTTTCTTATCTATCATTTTAGTCTTACAACCCTTCAACTCTTTGTTGTGGTCGCAGATATTCTTCTGAATCTGTGCAGGTGTTACGCCGCTTGCCTTAAACTTGTTGTTAATCATCCAAGTTGGGCTTGCGCCAATTCCCATTGCATTTGCAGTTTTGATGTTCTTAGAAAGAAGTTTTACACCCTCTCCGCCTTTGAAACATTTTTCAAGAACTGCAGCTTTGATTGCGCCTGTTGCGCATGCTTTCCAGTCAGTACTTCTGATGTTTTTATTGCGACACCAGATGTAATCCATATGTTTTTTAGGAAAATGTTTGATTGCACAAAGCTCTCTGATGTTTTCATCAACTTCAGGTTGTCCGTGAAGTGCTTTGAATTTGCCTGGAGATGTTTCATTAGCAATAAAGTTGATTGTGAAATCAATTTCGTTGCCAAATGCAGCTAAAGTCTCTTTCATTGCGTCGAGTGCCATTGTTCCGTAAGGACATTGACTCATAACAAATACATCAAGTTTTGCCTTAATCTCTTTGCGGCAGACAAGCTGATTCTTACAGGTGTCATCAGCACAATCAATTTTGCCATTGTTTGTATCATCAACTTTGTTGTCACAAATCTCAGCTGTTGGATTGAATGTAGTGCGACCAGCGCGAAGTGCTGAATAGTCGCCTGCAGGAATGAGAAATCTTTGGACTCGTTTGTATCCGTCTGGCTCATCTTTTACATTCTTGCTAAACAGGTAGAGAGGAAGAGTAAGCATTTTTGCTGCTTTTCCAGCTTCGTATAACTTTTTTCCTTCTGGTGTTGAATAATCAACAACGCGAGATTTCAGTCCTGGGAAGAGTCCTTTAAGGCTACCAACGAGACGCGCATGGTTACATGTCTTACATCTCTTGTCTGTCAGAACAACTAAGTCAACAGATTTTGGTTTTGGAATATCTTTACACGCTTGAGGAGCTTCGCCTTTGTATGCGCCACAGATTGAGCGAAGAAAATCATTCTCGCCACGACCACCACTGTATTTCTTGCCATCAAGAAAGATAGTTGGTGAGCCACTTGCCTTTGCTTTTGTTGAGTTTGCAAATGATGCAGTAAGAAGATCGTTGCCCTCTTTTCCATCAATACATTTTTTGATGTCAGCTTCTTTAATAGCAGCTTCTTTTGCACATGCTTCCCAGCCTGCAGGGATTTTGCGATAATTCTTGTTCATACAACCAATCATTTTCAGATAGCTTGCAGGAGCGTGAGCTTTTGCACACAACTGAATTTTGTTGCCCATAACCTCTTTTTCACCATGAAGAGATGAAAACTTTTCGCCATTCTTTTTGCCGATAAATTCAAGGTTAAAGTCTACATCTTGTCCCAGCTTATTAAGAACAGGGATGATTTTGTCAACAACTTGAACGCCGTAAGGACACATACTCATAACATGAAATGTAACTTTTACAGCACCTTTGTTGGGTGTCGTTGCGTCTGTTTTTGACTTTTGTGGGCATGCTGTAAAAAGCAACGCAGCCACAATAACTACTAGAAATAACAAATACTTTCTCACGGTAACCTCCAATAAAATATATACAAAACAACCTAGCCATTTTTAAATAGCAAGCAGTATTCTACACTCCTCTACAATAAATGCAAAAAAAAGTGGGTATTTTTATATTTTAAGGCAATGTTGCCATTTCAAAAAGGCTGGTTATACTCGCATCGTTGTCTATTGAGAGCTACCGTGGCTCAGTTGGTAGAGCAGCTGATTCGTAATCAGCAGGTCAGCGGTTCGACTCCGCTCGGTAGCTCCATCTTATTGCAATATGTCTAGGATATTCTACAGAAATTTGTTATATGAGATATTAAAGCAGTGCGGTTGAGAAATATCGTTCAGCTCTGTCTGGAAGGATGGTGACGACGCGACTTCTGCCATTATCCATATGCATTGCGGTAAAGACATTTGCTCCAGATGATGTTCCAACGAGCAAGCCCTCGTCACGAGAGAGTTGTTGTGTTGTTGCTACGGCCTCTTCATCACTGACGGTAATGACAAAATCAATTAAAGAGGTGTCAAGAAGAGCGGGGATAAATCCATCTCCGATGCCTTGAATTTGGTGCAATCCTGGCTCTCTCCCGAGCAGTGCTGCACTGTTTTTTGGTTCGACAGCGACAATTTTGATATTTGGGTTTTGCTCTTTAAGAAATTTGCCAATGCCTTGGATTGTGCCACCGCTTCCAACGCCTGCTACAAACATATCAACTTTGCCTTCCATCGCTTTCCAGATTTCAGGGCCTGTCTGCTGATAGTGAATCATACAGTTATCTTTGTTGGCAAACTGATTTGCGTGAAAGTATTGTCCAGGGTTGGCTGTGAGTAGTTCTTTGACATAGTCGATTGAGCCATCAAGGCTTTTTTTAGCGGAGGTCAGCTCGATTTCGCCGCCAAATGCACGGATGATTTTCACCCGTTCTTCACTCAGGTTTTCAGGCATAATACAGAGGACTTTATAGCCTTTTTGTACGCCAACAAGTGAAAGGCCGATTCCTGTGTTTCCGCTGGTTGCCTCAATAATCGTCATTCCTGGTTTGAGCTCGCCTCGTTTTTCGGCCTGTTCTATGATGTTGAGAGCGACGCGATCTTTGATGCTTCCACCAGGATTAAAATATTCAGCCTTGCAAAAAAGGTTGCCAGAGCCCATCTTTTTAAGCGGGATGAGCGGGGTATTTCCAATCTGATTTAAAATAGAATCCAATAGCATAATAAACTCCTGTTTATAAGAACAAATTAACACTCTTGATTGTAGTATAAAAGAGTCGAAAAGCAATCAAACTTATTTTGCCTTTTTTTATAGATTTATATTCTATTGATTATTGCGATGGACAGAGGATGTAATTGCGTGAACAGTGGCAGTCTGCAAGACACTTGCTGATATAAACAACACCATCATTGCAACACCACGCTTGGAAATCATCAGGATAGCAGCCACATTCATCTTCTTTATCTTCATCAGGAATCTCGTTGTCGTTATCACCAGATAGTGTGATGTCAGAGTCAGGAGCTGTCAAATCTTGGTCATTAGTATAATCTTCGTCAGAGAGAATATCTTGATCAGGGAAGAGGTTTTCAGATGGTGCGCACAGCGATTCAACATATTCATCACACAGTATTTTATCACGATTTGAGTGGTAGGCAAAACAGTTAGCAAAACAGATGTTGTAGACAGAGACTGTCTTGTTACAGCAGACAGGTTCATGTTGTGGTAACTCGCCACATTCGCACTGAGCAAGATTAAAATCATCAGGAAATGCTGACGGATCTGTCATATCAGTATCGGGAAATTCATCATCATCTTGCAAGGTTGAATTGCCACTGTTTCCAGTGTTCGCACTGTCTGCGGTATCTGCACTGTCAGCACTATCTAGCGTATCGCCTGTATCTGCGGTGTTTCCTGTGTTAGCGGTATCTGCAGTATCTGCTGTATTTCCTGAATCAACGGTATCTCCCGCATCGCCGGTGTCTGCGATGTCGCTGTCGCTGCCTTGTTCTTCATCTCCAGATTCTCCTAGTCCATCAAGCGTGAAGGCTTGAGAGCAACTTGTCAAAAGCAAAACAAGCAGAATATAGAAGATGAAGTTTCTCTTTTTTATCACTTTTTAACTCCTAATAATTTTTCTATTTCAGGGCGTTTGTATCCCTCTGGGAAAAGTTTCAGATAGTGCGTGCAAAAAGATAGGTTTTTAGATTTTATACCACTTTGAGCGTTGCACCCCTTAATAAGGAACTCCTCTCGATATGTTTTGTACTCTTCAAGGATTCTTTTGTGTTTTGTAAGGTAGGAAAGGATAGTTCTGTACTCTTTTTTGCCTTCGTAGATACGAATGATTTCAAAGAGTGCTTTATCGGCACCTGTTTTTTGATGAAGAGCAGAGTTGAAAAGGCGAAGAGCTTTTTCTGTCTCTCCCTTTTCAAGAGCGATACGACCTTGCTCTAAATATGTTCCCATTTGCACTGGTTTGAGAAGCGGAGGGGCGATAAGTTTTTGTCGTATACGAGGTTTTATAATGACAGCTCGCTTGAGCTCAGGTTTGATAGGAGTGATAAATTTATAGTGGCACTTTTCATCTTTAGCAACGGTTTTTATTTCGCCAGTTCCAAGATGAACAACTTCCACTAACCCCTCAATGACAGAAACATCAAGATGGTGGTTGTGTGCGGAGACAATAAACTCAGTACCAAGTACACGGACGAGAAATTCACTGTTAATGTGAATGAGGGTATTGTTGCCACTGACCACTTTGAAGCGTACCTTGCCCTCTTTGATGATAAAATGTTGATCACTCTCTTTTTTAATAGTCGAGTTTTCAAGCAGAGTCAGTGTTGTAACACCTTCTGTTATGACTGAATCTTGTGCAAAAAGATGATCTTCTTGTGTAAGTCTCAAAATATTGTCAGCCTTGTTCCCTGCCGTTTGTATCTGTTTTTGCTCTACTGAATGTGCTGGTGTCATATAGTGATAAAGACCGATTGCAACTAATAGTGTTGCCGCAATAGATGTCAAAACAGGGATAAAGGACCGTTTTGGCTGGGAGTCAGTCTCACTCGCTGTTTCACTGACCGTTGTTATTGAAGAAAATGCCTTGTCTGTCATCTCTTCAAGGCGTTTAGGCGATGGTATCCCATGAGCTTTTGTCGAGACATTTCTTAAGTGCATATCAAATATATGCAGGTGCGCAATCTGCTTCATACAGCTTTCGCATTGAGATACCTCTTGCATTGCATCAGAGAGAAGTTCAAACCTAAACTCGGTAAGAGCAAAGAGCTCTTCTTCTGTCAAATGGGAGTGTGTTCTGTTGTTCATGATAGTTCACCACTATTTTTGTATATTTGTAATAATTCTTTTTTGCCACTTGTAACACGGGACCAAATAGTCTGTAATGGAGTTTTAAACAGACTTGCAATCTCTTTCAATGTTAAATTTTCAACTTCAAACAGGACAAGTGCACTGCGTTTCAGTGGAGAGAGATTGCGAAGAGAGCGAGAGACCAATTCATCCTGTTCTTCTGCAGCAAGAGCGTCAATGTGACTCAGGACATTTTGATTATAGTTTTCAGGTATATCATCACTCCATTCAACTGCATCACAAACCAGGGAGCGATTTTTGTGTCGTTTGATATATCGATAGGTTACATTTATGCTTAAACGATAGAGATATGTTGAAAAACTTGCGTCGCCACGATAGTTAGGCAGGGATTTTGCCAAGGCAATGAGAATCTCTTGAATAACATCTTCACTGTCGGTATGAGAGCCGTAGATACGGTGTACAGTGCCCGCAATTTTACGGATGTATCTTTTTACAAGCTGGCGCCATGCCTGCTCATCGCCACCTTTGGCTAATTGCACTAATGTTGCGTCTGTTGTCTCATTCTTTTTCATGTTCCCTCGACTACTTTATCGACAACACTGAGTGTCGCCACCTGTTATGTCTCCTTCCGACCCTAATATTATTATAAAAAGATAAAAAAAAATAGATTTTTTTATCTTTTTTAACAGAGGCACCCATGGTTATGGTATTTTTAGCCATATTTTTAGTTCGAAATAATTGCAATGAGACGCTCTTCTGTGAATAGATTTTTTTAACAAATGGGTCGCTTTGATGCTGCGACAAGAACAATCAGCAAAAAAAGGGAGATAAAGAGGATTTTATTTACAAATCAGCTGTTGAATGCTATATAAGAGGGCGTTAAATTATGGGATGATTAACCATGCTGTTGCCTTTCGATAAAACACTTTTTATGATAGACGGTCTACAGGGTCGATATATTCCCTCTGTTTTGAATGATTTGTTTCGTGTCGAGAGTGATATTAGTGGCTATATGATGTGTGTTGATGAAGAGTATGCAGGGTATGTCTTTTTTGAGAATGGCCGTATTACTGATGCTGTTGCTCACCACTTTTCTCCTGAGCAGACCCTTCCTTTGGCGATTCCTTTTTCTCATTTTTTAGACGAGGGTGTTGTTGATATTTATATCAATGCCATTGAGGATATCACTTTTTTACATTCGTTGCGAGAGCATTTGATTTCTCATGCATCAGTTGTTGCGAATACCGATTTGTTGTCTCCTGTCCACATTGTTAACTATGTAAAACAGATTAAGTACACTGGATTGGTTTCTGTTCGACATGGTGTTGTCAATAATATGCTGGTCTTCAAACGAGGTAAATTTGAATCGCTTCTCTATTACCATCCTGATAGTCATGGTTTTGTTCGAGAGCGAAATGTAGCGACTTTTAAAGAGTACATAATGTCAATTGCCGATATGAGTCCTGTCTTTATTATGCATAACGGTGCAGCATTGAAAAAGACAACGGGGCGAGGCGCTTCATCTGTCCCGCTTCAAAAAGATATTCTTGTTAACATTCTGCTGTGCTATTTTGATCTGTTTGATATGGCGGTGGACATTATGAAGGAGTTGTTTACTCCTCTTGTATCTGCTAAGATTGTCAATAAGGTTATTCGTGAGATACAACAGAAGTATTATCCACTCTACTCCTCTGTGGTCTACAATGAAGAGACCTCATCTGCAAATTGGCATGCTATTTTGGGTGATAGACGCTATATCCCCGTTGAGTACCGTTTTGAGTATTACCATCTCTATCTTGATGAGCTGTTTACCTTGCTGATGGCCGCACTGGTATCTCGTAAAGTTCCCGCTGCATTTGAGATTTTCAGGGAGCGGGTTGATACCTATATCCGTCACCTTGATGAGAGAGATAGAGATTTGAGAAAGATGGTTTTTCGAATCCAGAAGATGATTGAAAAGATAGATAAGCAACAGTAGGAGATTATCTCGATGTCTGTAAAGATTATTGTTGAAAATGATAGAAGTCACCTTTCGTCATTTGAGTTTGTTCAAAATTTAATCACTGTCGGTCGTGCACCAGGCAATGATGTTGTTCTCCCCGAAAGAAATGTCAGCAGGCATCACTTTCAGTTAGAGATTTTAGATGACCGTATCATTATTGAGGATATGGGAAGCTATAACAGCACGGTTGTCAATGCGAAAGAGATTGTAAGAAAGACAGAGATGTTTCCTGGTGATATTATTATCGTTGGGGACTACAATGTCTATATTGACGAAGAGGGCTGGAGTGGTCATGTTTCTGGAGCTCTTGTCGATAATGGACCTGCTGCTGCATCAGAAAATCTCTTGTTGCTCCACAACGGGCCAAAAGGTGGAAATACTGTTTCACTGCAGGCGCTAGAGACGGTGATTGGTACCCACGCTGGTGCGGATGTCTATCTTTATGATTCCGATATGCCTGCCACTCATTCAAAGATTATTTTTGATGGCAATATGTATCTCTATGTCAAAGGAGATTATAAAGACGAAAGAAAATTAATAGTAAATGATACAGATCTTGACTCTATTGATATGCGTAATGGTGATATTATAGTTGTCGGAAGTTTGGAGATAGAGTTTATCGAAAAAGGGGAAGATTTTAATCCTTACTCCTATCTTGCTGCTGCAGAAGAGGAGCGCAGACAACGATTGACGCAAGAGATTGCAGAGAAACAAATCCGGAGCGTTCGTGAAAGAGATGAGGTTACTGAAATTACTCGTCAGGTTAAGCAAGCAGTGGCAAAAACGCCCAAAATCATTTGGATTATTCTTGGGTTGTTAGTAGCGTTTGCAATTGGCGCTGCGGTTGCCTTGCAGTTTGTTGATATTTCCATGCTTACTAAATAGTTATATAGGTTTTGAGCGTGCTTTCATCTCTTCCTTTTTATCCCGCGTGGTGGAGTGATAACTGTTACAAGGTTCTTGATCAGTTAGCTCTTCCCTCTGTCGTGCGTGAAATAGAGTGCCATTCGGCTGATGATATCTTTCTTGTGATTCAAAAGATGGAAATTCGAGGAGCTCCTCTGATTGGTGTGGCTGCCTCTGCCGCATTTGCCTTTGCCTTGCGTGATATGGGGACGGTTACTCCAGATAGAGTCGCTGAATTTGTCCTCTCATTTTCAAAAGCACGCCCCACAGCAGTGAATTTATACGCAGTTTTGAACTATATGGAAAATGCGATGAGCGGTGATATAGCCGCTGGTCAATCGCCCTCGCTTCTTTTTGCAAAAGCTCAGGATATTTCAGTCAAATTGCATAGAGCTGACAGAGAGAGAAATAGAAAAATGGGGGAGTATGGTGCAGATTATTTTTCCACTCTTTTTGATAAGAAAATTTCGATTTTAACACACTGTAACACTGGCTCTCTTGCGACAGCTGGATATGGAACGGCACTTGGTGTTATTCGCTCTCTCTTTGAGCGGGATATGATAGAAATGGTCTGGGTTGATGAGACTCGTCCCTATCTGCAAGGTGCTCGTCTTACCGCGTGGGAACTCGAACAGGAGGGGATTCCCTATACAATTATTACCGACAGTACGGCAGCGTGGTTGATGAAGCTCGGTCGTGTTGATGCCGTCATTGTTGGCGCGGATAGAATGGCAAAAAATGGTGATTTTGCGAATAAAATTGGATCATACGGTTTGGCAGTTGCGGCACAGTGGCATAAGATTCCTTTTATGACGGCTTTGCCTGTTGAAACCATTGATATTTCTATTGATTCTGGCGAGAGCATTCCAATAGAGCAGCGAGATAGTAGTGAGTTGCTTTCGTGTGGTGGCAGTTTGATAGCGCCATCGCAGGCCGAGGGGTTACATATCGGGTTTGATGTTGTTCCTGCCAATCTTTTAAGTGCGATTATAACGGAAAAAGGTGTACTATATGAACAAATCAATGCAGAAAGGGTGGTTGACCTTTATCATCGTTCTCCTTCTACTGCTGACGGCGTGCACAACAAGTGAGAGAGGCCGTCTTACTCTTCACTCTTCTTTAGAAAGAAAAGAGAGCACTAAATATTTTTATGAATATGAGGCTCTGATAAAATCGTTATTAGCCCAGAAAAGCTTAAATGCAGCTGATGCCTATGTTTTAGGTGAGTATTTTCTTCTGAAAAGCGAGTTTAATAAGGCTGAAAACTATCTTTTATCTGCAATGCAGTCATCTGACGATAGCGTTGTATTAGCCTCACTCGCTCTTTTTGAGATGATGCCTTTTCCTCAATCATCTATAGAAAGTTTTTCTCATATTCAACCGCAATCACTCAATCCTAAGGTGTTGCGTTATCTGCTCGCTCAGAGTGCTCTTTCTGCTTGTATAAATGGGGATATTAAGCAGGCTGCATCTCAATTACAACGACTCCACCCGATGGATAATTTTTTGCTTTTTAGAGAGCCCTATTTTAATGGCGTCTCTCGATTTGAATCGCAAAGTGTTATAGAAACGAGCTATCTTGAAAAGAGAGAGCTCGATAACAAAAAGAGTCAAAAGATAGTGCTTCCATCTCATATCAGTGAGATTTCACTGGGTGATTACCGCTCATTTCAAAACGGAGATATCTACTATTTACAAAGTGAGATTGTTGTTGATGCAGAGAGTGAAAGCCAATTCTCACTCTTTTTGACGACAAAAAGTCTCTTTCGACTCTATCTCGATAGGCGACTGGTTTTAGATAGTTCTAGTGGAGAGCAACCGAGCGATTTTTCCACTGAACTTTCAATAAGTCCCGGTCGACACACGGTGCTTATTAAGGTGATGCCTTATTCAGAGAGTGCTGATGATATTGCTCTTTTTCTTGTGAATGCTGGTGCACAAAAAGCGTCAGTCAAGTGGCAGCTTCCCGTTTTTTCGACTGAGACTGAGGCACTTTCTGCGAGGAAATATACTCAGAAGAAGAAGGAAAACAGCGAGATTTTTGAACACTATCTGCAGCTTGTTGCAAAATCATCGAGGCGTACGAGATATCTTGAGAAGGAGTGGCTGAAATTTTACAGTCGCGTTATGGGTAGTGATAATCCAGGACTATTATGGAATTTAGCCGAAAGTATCTTTAGGAGCGATTCTGAAAAGGCCCAAAATCTCTTTGAGAACGCGCTGAGTAGGTATCCTCAGATGGATTATATTCGTCTTCGTTATGCCACACTCATTTACAGAGATGATGATATAGATAGAGATATTATACCTCTTTTGCAAAAAGAGGGAGAAGAGCAACGGCTCCCCGAACTTATTCTTGCGGCCGATTATGCGATGAAGAAACGGTGGATACCGAGGTACATAACTCTTGTACAACGGATGCAAAAAGAGTTTCCTGACTATCTACAATTGCCTCTTTATCGTGCAAATATTGAGTGGTTGCAAGGGAATAAACGAGAGCAGATTTTATTTGAAAAAATCTTTTTTAACCGTTATCCAGGAAATATCTCTTTCTATTCAGACTATCTAGAGAGATTGCAAAAGAGTGGGGATTTAGATGAGATTCTACACTTTACCACAGCAGTGCTGACCATCTATCCTCACTTACAAAAATATCATATTGCGCAGGCTGAGGCATTTTTTGCGCTTTCTCGTTATCAGGATGCTGAAAAGGTATATCGTGCAGCGTTAGAGCTGAATCCCTATTCTGCTTTTGTTTTGCAGAGGTTAGGAGATGTTGCTCTCTTGCTAAAAAAGAGAGATGAAGCACAAAAATGGTACCTTGCCTCACGAGATATTGATCCATACGACAGCAATATTAGCAACAAGCTAGAGCAATTTGATGCTCCTCTCTCCTCTGTTGATTTGCGCTCTGCTTTTCTTTCTGATAGCGAAGTCAAACAATTGATAGAAGAGTCACTCGACTTTACTTGCAACGAAGATATAGACCTTCTTTTAGACGAGGGTGTGCTCCAATTTTCAGAAACCTCTTCATACTATGCCTTCTACCGAATGATTTTTCGTGTTATGACAAAAAAGGGTGCGCAAAAGCTTTCGCACATTCCGTTGAGTGAGGAGATTCTCTCTGTTAAGGTGACAAAAGCAGATGGAACAACTTCACATCAGTGGCATAACACTGTTTCTAATCTCTCTTTTGGGCCACTCTCGGTTGGTGATGTGATAGAATATACGACACGAAGTTATACTATGCCACTCTACTGGCTTTCAGGGCTGAATATGGACTGGTATTTTGGACAAGAGGGGGCGTGCCTGAGTAAAAGTCGTCTCACCCTTCGTTATCCAGAGAGACTGCCGTTACAGATTCATCAGCAAGGAGAAGTTTCCGTGAGCAATCAAAAGGTTGTTGACGGGGTAAAACAGATTTCATTTGAAGTGAATAATATGGTTTTTCCCCAGTCGGATAGCTACTCTTTTGATGATGCAGTGTCAAGAGTTGTTCTTTCTTCGGTGCCGTCATGGAAGCGTGTTGCCGATCAGCTCTTCTCCTTTATCCGGCAAAATTCTTCGATTTCAAAAAAGGTGAGGGATAAAGCAAAAAAACTGTATACTGATGACGATTTAGCACGCTTTATTGCCAAGAGTTATATGTTTGTTGTGAAGAGTATCCATTCTTTACCCCGAGAGGATGATGTTGTCGGAATGCCAACTGACGCAGATAGTGTGATGAGAAGCGGTCGTGGAAGCTACAGCGACAAGGCCAATCTTATGAAATCACTCTTGAAAGCAGGGGGCGTTGACTCTTTTTTCGTCTTAACAAAAGAGGGGCAAGATGGTGCAGTTTTCGTTGATATGCCTGCGATGCAGTTTACCCACACACTTCTGATGATTCCTCATCCAACCAAGGATGGAGCGGGGCTTTTTTTCGATTTCTCACTTAAAGGGGTTGCTTTTGGAAAGTTAGCGGATGGAATTGAAGGGAAACAAGGCTTATTTCTCAATGACGAGGATGGGAGCTTCCGCTTCATTACGATTAAAACTATTAAAGCTATTAAAACTCCACCTGCTTCAGAGGAAGAAAAAAAGTGATATATTGCCACACAGAAAGAAAAACAGTATTATCTTTTGAGTATAGAGTAAAAATATGGTACTCTTCTTTTCAGCTGTTGCAAAAATATGCTGAGACAAAGAGAATAGCGTCCGACAGAGAGGGAAGTTGATATGGTCAAAACAGTTTTGACATTTTCTCCCAAAGGGGGGTCAGGAACAAGTATTATCACTGCGAATATGGCGATATACTTGGCACAAAAAGGGAAGAAGGTACTGCTGATGGATGCCGCTCCTAATGCGGGCACACTTCATTTCTATCTTAATCTTCCTATCTATTCTGTGTCGATGAAGCAGTATGAACATTTTTCTATCTTGCCACTTCTCAATACCGACTATCAAAACCTTATGTTTTTTAGTAATCTAACCGGTGAAGGGAAGAGAAGGCGTGTCGCAGACTATCTTATAAAATGGAAAGGCGAACTTGCAAAGACCGATTTTGATTATATTTTTATTGATATGGGCTCTTCCGTTTCAGAAGATTTATTAGAAAGTATCGCTCATGTTGATGCGACGCTCCTTTTTACAACGCCTGATCCACTTGCTATTGAAAAGGCAAATTACTTTTTTGAAAAATTGTTTTATCATCGTATGCGGACCGTACAAGATACCTATGATTTACACTATACATACTCTCTGCTCCAACAAAATGCAGACAGTGAAATGTTGTTTAATCCCCGAAATGTTTTGATTCGTCTAGCAGAAAAAACACCCCGCCATAAAGAGGATATTTTTAATGTGATTGATGATGTTAAAATTGGTCTTTTTTATAACTATCTGAATAGTAATTATGAAGGTGATATGAGTGATACTTATCATCTGCTTATCCGTAACTATTTTGGATTTGATTTGAATATGATAGGTGAGCTTCCAATGACCGAGGTTATCACCACCTCCGTTGCAAAGATGATTCCTGTAGTAACGCATGAAAAGGGCGGAGAGTTTCAAGAAGTACTTCGAGTCGCCACAAGTCGTTTAGCAACCATGCTATCATTGTGAGAGGGTAAATTATGAGTAAAAAGATACAGCCACTTACCTACTATGAGATTTTTGGATTAGATAAGGGAACGGGAACAATAGCGATTGGCAATCGATATAAAAAATTGAAAGAGATTTATACCTCTTCTCACTCCCTGATGCGTGGGTTAATGAGCGAAAAAGAGCTTTTTATCTATAATCAATTGCTTGATCAGATTATCAAAGTAATGAACGAAACAGAGTTAAGAAAAGAGTATGATATGGAGTTGACAGAGCGATTAAGTAGCCTGAAAACCTCATTCCCTGATACTTTTGATATCGCCGATATTGTAAGACGGTACGATAAGCATCTCCAGAAAAATGTTAAAAAGGTCGTGCATCAAGATGTTTTTGGACGAGAGGCACTTGTTGAGCCGCCGTTGGTCAAAGTTGATAAGGAGATGTTACAATCCATGGTTGATAATATGGAAAATGTGGAAATTGGAGGGGAACAACTCCAAGCTATACGGGAAGCATCTGGTATTTCTGCTCAACTCCTTTGTGATAAGACGCGGATTTCTCGTTTTGTTTTGCTCTGTATTGAAGATGAAAACTATAAAGATTTGCCCGCAGCAACCTATGTGCGAGGTTTTTTGAATAGTATTTGTAGAACGCTTAAGCTCGATTCATCGTTTCGAGATAAGATACTCAAGGATTATATTGGTCGTATGAAGCGAGTAAATAACAAAGGGATAGTGACTGACACGGAGACAAATCATGAGTGAGCATTTTGCTGAATATCAGCTTTTAACAAAAATTGCTTCTGGTGGAATGGCTGAGATATTCTTAGCAAAACACAGCAATAGCCCTGTTGGAAATATGCCGTTTGCTATTAAAAAAGTGCTTCCTCATTACAGTAAAAAGAAAGAATATATCAATATGTTTCTTTCCGAAGCTCGTATTATCTGTAATATCAACCATGAGAATATCGTTAAAATTTATGATTTTGGTAAAGTTGAAGGAATCTATTATATTGCGATGGAGTATGTTTTTGGACAGAATCTTGGGAGTATGTTACAAAAATATCATTCACTAAAGACAAAAATTCCGGTTCATATCATTTTTGAGATTGCACTAGCGATTTTAGCAGGACTTGAGCACGCTCACAATGCGAAAGATAGAAATGGTGTCTTTCTGAATGTCGTCCATCTTGATATGAATCCTAATAATATTTTGCTTGGTTATGAAGGCAAAATTAAGATTATCGATTTTGGTATTGCGCGTGCCTCCTATAAAAAACAAGAGCAGGCATCAACCGCTATTCAAGGAACTTACGCCTATCTCTCTCCTGAGCAGTGTAAAGAGGAGGAGCTTGATCGTCGCAGTGATATTTTTAGTTTTGGTATTATTTTGTGGGAGATGCTGACAGGGAAAACTCTTTTTCAGCACTATGACAGTGATGCGGTGATTATTCAGAAAATCTTGAATGAACCAATTCCAACTCCCTACTCGGTTGATGATTCAGTTTCTCGCTATTTTAGCTCGATTATTATGAAAGCTCTTGAAAAAGATAGAGAGAAACGGTATGCAACAGCAGCCGATATGTTAGCAGATATACAGAAGTTACAACATACTTTTGAATTTGATCCTGATGAGACCTCACTTCCGGACCTATTGCGAAAGAATTTTGCCTCACACTATATTAAGATGACCTCTCTTCTTGAGCAATCTCAAAAAGATCATCTGATGGGAGCCCTCTTCGATAATATGGAAGAGATGAAGATATTGAATAAGACGAGTGAGATAAAAGTTGCGGCAGAGAAGATAGAACAGCGAAAAAGAGAGGAGAAACAACCGTTTTTCACTCCGCTGAAGATTATGATGCTGATAGCACTTGTTCTCTTCATTGGGATGGGTATTGTCGCCTATATCATAAAAAGCGAGCCGGCAGTTGTGATAGTTCAAGCCTTCTCTCAACCGTCAGGTGCGATGATATTTGTTGATGGAGATAATAGTGGCAAAACAACCCCAGCGTTTCTGCCGTTGACAAAAGGAAAGTCCTATATTATTGAGTTTAGAAAGAGTGAAAAAAGAGGGGGGAAAGAGGTTATGCTCATTGGTGGCATAACGATTTCTCCAACCAAAAAGAACAAATCTATTTCACTTGAACTCCATTCAAAAAATCGTGATAGCAAGTAGATATAGAGGTGTTCGGTGAGTGATTTTCAGTCCATACTTATTGCACAGAGAAAAGATAAAAGACGGGTAGATACCGTCCGAGAAATTGTCTCAATCTTGAGTGCCTTTTGTGAAAAACATACTATTGAATATTTTATAGATGTAGTGCCACCGACCAAGACTCCATCACTCGTTATAGCGGTAGGAGGAGACGGCACCTTTTTAAATGCGAGTCGTGATGCCATTACCTATAATGTTCCCATTCTGGGCATTAATGCAGGTGATTTAGGTTTTCTTGCAGAGATAAAAATATCAGAAATAGAAGAAGAGCTTGAAGATATTTTGACCAATAAAAGAGAGATTCAAGAACGAATGGTTATGCGAGCCTCTTTAAAAAAGGGGGGGATAAAAGATTCGTTTTTAGTCGTCAATGAGATGATGATGATGCGTGATTTAGATGGTCCGATGATGAACTATGAAATCTCTTCACGCCATCAAAAGCTTCCCGATTATCGTTGTGATGCTATTATTGTCGCAACCCCAACTGGCTCTACAGGCTATAATCTCAGCGTTAATGGTCCAATCTTATTTCCAACTGAAGACTCTTTTATTCTCAACGCCATGGCACCTCACGCTTTGACTCATCGCCCGATTGTTATGCCAAGCAACCGTAATCTTGAAATCAGAATAAAAGGATCCGGTGGTGGAACGCTGATTATTGATGGTCGTCAAATTACCACAGTGGCACCAGGAGATGAGGTTGAAGTAACTCGTGCAGATGAGAAACTCCTCTTTATCTCGAGTAGTCATCGCACATTCTTTGATATTCTCGCAGAAAAGTTACACCTAGGAAAACGAATGTAAGGAGAGATTATGAATACTTTTGTCTGGGGTTTTATTTCATTTATTGGTGCCTTCATCGCGCTGATGTTATTTGTAAACCTCAAAGTTGTTTTAGCAGGCAGGAAACGGATAGGAACGCCCGTTCCCTATATTACGGGAAAGCTCGGAAACAAGATTGCAGCAGGTGATGCACTCTGCTTTTATTTCTTTTCACCAATGTGTGGCGCGTGCAAGACAATGACCCCAATGATGGAGTCCTTGCAACCCACCTTTCCTGGAGTCATTCAGGTTGTGAACATTCAAAGAAGTGCTGATATTGCCAAAAAATTGGGCGTTCAAGCGACACCGACAACAGTAATGATAAAAAATGGTAAAATTGCCCATTTTATAGTGGGTGTAAGGCCATCATCTCGCCTGTCAAATCTTATTAAATCGTTAGGGTAACCACATCACAATCCGTGGGCGAATGCCATTTGTTCCTACAAAAAATCAAAAATGATTATTGCTGTAGAGACGACCAATTTGTGTTCGGATACGATCTTTAAGTGTGGCAACATGAGAAATCACTCAAAAACAAAAAATAAATTGACTTTTCTCGCATAATCTGCTACTATATCCTCAGTTGATATTTTAATAATTATTTGTAATTACTGACATTTTTCATTTGACGGAATAGTGTCCGTAATGAATATATGTGCAGTAAATGGAGGTGTTGTCAATGGCAGATTTATCGGATGGTTTATTTACTCCGGCTGAAGAGAGGCAGATGGCAGTTGATAGAGTGCTGCAAGAAGAGAATGCAGTAAAAGAGAGAGAAAAGAAAGAAACTCTCAAATGGAGAAATTACATTGATACAATGTATGGTTTTTGGACGACATTAGATAGTGACTTTTTCATTGCAACACGCAACCTTCTCATCAGATCTAGTGAATATAATCCTCATGTTGACTCTATTGCCACACTTCATGAAATCATGCATTCTTCAAATTTCAATGCACAAACATATTGGCACATTCCTCTTATGCATCGCAATCTTTTGCTCACTCCCCGCGTCCACAGAGAAATAGCTGATATGCTTGAAGACCCCCATAAGGCAACAAAAGAGTTGTGGATTGCAAATGCCTGCTGCCAAGGAATTCTTTCAACAGGAGATGGAACACGAGAACATCCTTATAAAATTCTCAGAATATCAGATGAAGAAGATATAATTCTCTATCTTGGAAAGAAGAGTATCGCGCAGAGAACCACACTCTTCATAAAAAAAATGTGG
>JAGLDR010000180.1 GCA_023145475.1 bacterium | reverse complement strand
CAACTGCTTGGCATTTTAATCACCGTTGTTGTTGCTCTTGTTGCTGGTTACATCGTTGGAAAAATCATCTCACTGTTTGGCAGTCGAATGGCACCATACGAAGATGAAGAAGAATTCTTAGAATAAGTACCTTCCGCTAGAAATATAAATTGCTATCAAAAAAGAGTTCTGATACTCTAAAACGCTTGCGTTGGTAAACCGAATTTCGTGGAGTGTTCTAATGAAAAAAACTTTTTTAATACTGCTCTTGTTTTCTTCTACCCTTTTTGCAGAAGGCTTTAATATGCTACTCCCAGGAGAGCTTACGACCGCTGCCTATTTTGATATGGCATTCGGTTCCTCTGGCGTTGGAATTGTTCTGGGTGGAAAGGTAACTAACAGCAAGGATGATTTTTTCTGTCGTCTCTCTTCAGGTGGTGATAATTGGCAGACCTGTCCAACAACACTTCAGGCAAAAACCGGCGATTTGATGGATGGAAATGGTGCGGGATTGCTGATTGCAGTGGAATCTGAGAATAGTGACACATTTTATGCACTGCGAATTGAATATCAAGGATATACTCCGGTTTCCGCAGTGGTTAAGGTTTCCTTCTCAAATTCTGGAGCATTCGAAGTTCTGCATGTTTTTGAGACAGCAGACGATGTTAATTTTGATCCAACACTTGAGGTTAAGGGTCCGAATATGTGGGTGGGAAGAGGTGACGGAAAGGTTCTTTACTCCCATGATAGCGGATTGACCTGGGATAGTGCTACACTGACAGAAGATAGTAAAGTGGAAGTTAATTGCATTAAATTCGTATCAGAACTGAGAGGTTTTGCAGGCGGCGGACGCATTGAGGAAGAGCCAGGTTCAATTGGTGGCACAACAAAAGAGGTGATAAAGCCACAAGGTGGAATTTGGAAAACTGAAGATGCAGGAAAGAGTTGGTCACCCCTTATCGAGAGTCAGAGTTTTTCACTTTCACTTGTTGGTGAAACATCTTCTGGATCACTTTTTTATGCGGTGAAAGATACTCACTCTCTCAACACAAATGATAAGCAGAAAGCGTATGTTTTATATGTTGCGACAGATGGGAATCCAGCGAATGGCGTGAAAGTTGCAGCGACTGCGACGAGTGGGCGAACATTTGATAGTAATGAGTCTGGTGGGTTTGATATTATTGGTGACACTGTCTGGATTGCAGGAGTTTGTACAGATATGAAACAGTGTATCTTTGTCTCTCACGATGGTGGAACTCAGTGGGAAGAGGTCTTTGTGCCTGAATTTGGTCAAATGTGGAAGCCGTCAAAAATTATGATGGCTGACAGTCAAACGGTCTATGCTGGCTCAAGTAATACGATGTTTATGAAATATAGTGACGGAGAGGGAGAGACACCAGACGGTGGTGACGATTCTGATATAGCAGAGGTGAGTGATGAAGATGTAGTAAAGGACGACTCATCCTCGGTAGATGACTCATCATCAGATGATAGTGACATCGTGACAGGTGATACCGCCTTGCAGGTGGATGCGGATAATGCATCCTCTGGAAATGCGGAAGGTTGTAGCTGCACCGTTATTTTCTAAAAAATATTATCTAAAAAAATAGAAGAGTCTGTCATTTATGGTGGATATTCTACTTGACATCTCTAAATAAAGAGCTATAATAAGACCTGTATTTAGTGCTTTTTATGGAGGCTTATATGAACAAAGTTTATGCAAATTATTCGGTTAGCGTTTCAGAGTTGAAGAAAAATCCTTCAGCTGTTTTAAAAGATTCTGGTGGAGAATCTGTTGCAATTCTCAATCACAATAAGCCGACGGCCTATCTTATTCCAGCCGATCTTTATGGCATTCTTATGGAGATGGCAGAAGATTATGGTCTCGCTGAAATTGTGAAAGAGAGACAGGAAGAAAAAGAGGAGTCTATTAAGGTTTCAATCGATGAAATATGAACTAGCATTTGTTCCTTCAGCTCTGAAGGAGTGGGGCAAGCTAGATAATTCAATTAAAGAAGTTTTTAGGAAGAAAATTAAAGAACGGCTCATTAATCCTCATGTTGTCTCTGCAAAACTTCGAGGATTCAAAAAATCTTATAAATGATAAAAATAATCAGTTCTGAGTAAAGGTATGTGTTTTTGAATTTTGTTTTGGTCTTATTAAAGGCAAAGGAGAACGAGAAATGGCTAAAAAACCCACAAAGTTAATTGGATTATCTTTTTCTGATTTCAAAGATTTAGTGAAAACTGGTGAAGAACTTCATTTGCAGACGGCTAGATTAATTCCTTTTTATAAGCATTCATATTTTCACAGAAATAGAATTTCTTCTTTTTGAAAAGAAGCGTATTGATGGTCTCATTCTTGTAGTTAGAGGTAAAAAGATAGTTGATGCGGTTTTGATTGAAGTAAAGAATGGAACGAGCGAATTAGATGAGCAGCAAATTAAAGATTATGCAATTATTGCAAAAGCATATGGCGTTGAGAAGTTATTAACAATCTCAAATCAATTTGTGTCGTTTCCAACACAATCACCAATAAATGTAACAATTCCAAAAAAAGTTTCCCTATATCATTTGTCATGGTCTTATATTTTAACAATTGCGCATATGTTGTTGATTGATAATGATGATAATATTGCTGATGAAGATCAAATTGAAATAATGAAAGAGGTTGTTAACTATCTTGAATTTCCCAAGTCCGGGGTTTTGGGGTTTAAGCAAATGAAGCATGGCTGGAAAGATGTTGCTAATAAAATAAGTACGGGGGCGTCATTAAAAAACAATGATAAATCGGTAGATGAAACAATCTCAAGTTGGTTGGAAGAAGAGCGGGATATGGCTCTAATTTTAAGTAGAGAGCTTGGGTTACTTGTCCAATCGGGACAGAGAAAATATAAAAAGGATTTGTCAAAACGGATTAAAGATGAGAAAAAACAATTAATAAAGAATAAGTTTTTAGAATCAACTTTACAAATTGATGGTGCTGCATCTAACGTAATTGTTTGCCCAAATTTTAATAAGAAAAATATTGAGATGTCTGTAACTCTTGAGGCACCACAAGATAGAAAAATAAGACCTCAGATTACATGGTTACGAAATCAACTTAAATTTTGTAAGAAAAAGAATCTAGAGCTTTTTACAAAAATAGAAAAAGAGTTAATGGTGGATATTAATATTAAGTTTACAAGTAAACCAATCCGCATCTCGTTAAAAGAGATGGAAGATGTTCATGAAAAACTCGAGACAAAAGAGATAAAGAGCTTTAGTATTATCCGAGTTAAGTATTTGGGGTCAAAATTTGAGAAACAATCTAAATTTGTTGATATTATAGAAGAAATGCTACTCTTATTTTATCAAACAGTTGTTCAGTATTTAAAGAAATGGGAAAAACCTGTGCCAAAGATTACAACCAAAGATACAGAAGCAGAGACTATATAACAAATCTAATTTGTAAGACGATTCTTAATCAAACAACTCTGAATGAGAGCCAGTTCTCGCTAAAAGCAGTGTGCTATCTACTATTTTATATATAAGTAGCCAATCAGGTTCGATATGGCATTCAAGATAATTATTCCAATTTCCTTTAAGTAAATGATTTTTATATTTTTTAGGCAACGACTCTTCATTAACCAACATTATTATTAAATCTTTTAGTTTATCCGTATTTTTTCGTCCTGATTTCACAATTCTTTTAATATCTTTTTTAAATTTTGTTGTTCTAGATATTTTCAACATATACTAAATGCCAAGGTCATCAAACAACTTTTCTGTACTATCAAAGGAGTCTATATTGGTATTATTATCAAGATCCTGCATCGCTTGTAATGTCTCTTTGTTTGGTATTCTAACATCAAAAGGGAGACCACTGTTTGCAACAATGAGATGATAGAAAATATTAATCGCTGTTGAGTGATTTAACCCCAAGCTTTTTAATATTTTTTCCGCTTTCTTTTTTGTTTCTTTATCTGTTCTCACAGAAAGTGTTGCGTTTGAACTCATGACGAACCTCTTTCAATTCTATTATAACCTCTTTGATTGTAGCACAATTGCGATACGATGTCAATCGTTATTTTTTAAAAAGATGATTTATTTGAGATAGTATTACTTGAAATATGAATGGTCAAAAACAACTGGCTTATCGCTTTGCTCAACAACTTTTCCAACATAGAATCCACCAGTCAGCTCGATTGTCTTCTCTGCTTGGTCTGCTGGAACAATACAGGTAAAGCCAACGCCGCAGTTAAAAGTTGTGAACATCTCTTGCTCAGAGATTTCTCCTGCGTTTTTAAGCCATTGGAAGAGTGGTGGAACTTCAAAATCACCATCAATCAGTGCCGCTGTGTCATCAGGAAGAATTCGTGGAATATTCTCATAAAATCCGCCACCAGTGATGTGCACCATTCCGTGTACAGTAACCTGTTCAAGCAGTTTTTTTATGGTATTTACATAGATAATTGTTGGCTTCAAAAAGAGGTCGGCAACAGTTGCGCCAAGCTCATCAATTATGTCATCTGTTTTGAGACCAAGTTTGTCAAAAAGAACGCGACGAACTAGAGAGTATCCGTTGCTGTGAACACCGCTTGATGGAAGTCCGATGATGACATCGCCAACACCAACTTTTGAGCCATCAATAATATTCTTCTTGTCAACAACGCCAACGGCAAACCCAGCAAGATCAAACTCGCCGTCAGGATAGAAGTCAGGCATTTCAGCAGTTTCGCCACCAACAAGGGAGGCGTTCGACTGTTTGCAGCCGTCAGCTATGCCTTGAACAACGGATGCTGCAGAATCGGCATCTAGTTTTCCTGTTGCAAAGTAGTCAAGAAAGAAAAGTGGTTCAGCGCCACACACTAATATGTCATTGACACACATAGCAACCAAATCGATACCAACAGTGTCAAGCTTGCCACTCATAAATGCGAGTTTCAGTTTTGTTCCGACACCATCCGTTCCACTGACTAGTACTGGCTCTTCAAGACCTTTCGGAAGAGTCATCATCGAGGCAAAGCCACCGATTCCTGTCAATACCTCTGGTCTAAAAGTTGCTTTTACAATTGGTTTTATGAGTGAAACCAACCGATTGCCTTCTTGAATGTCAACCCCAGCCTTCTTATATAAATCACTACTCATTGCGTCCTCCTTTTAGTCATACGATACGCCTCGCTGTTATACTTTATTTTATCTTCATTGTAAATGTTTAAATAGAAGAGGATGTGGAAAAGTTTCGAAAATCAGAGGAGCGAATCAATCTCGTGCAGGAATCGACTTGGAATCCCACTCGCTCTTCCACCAAAAAAATGTGTCGCAGGATAGGAGAGAAAAAGGCGCTCTTTTGCACGAGAACACGCAACATAAAAAAGTCGTCGCTCCTCTTCGAGGTTACTAAAATTTTTCAATGCTCGATTTGAGGGAAACATACCATCAAGAAGGTGTGGAACAAAGACGGTATGCCACTCAAGTCCCTTTGCTGAATGAACTGTTGAGAGGGTTATTGTCTCCTCAATTTGTCTGTCGGAGACAGGGCTGTTATTCCTCATCTTTTGAGGTGCATCAAGGGTAAAATCGGAGACAAAAGAGTTTACGGAACGATATTTTGCTGAAATTTCACGAAGAATTTCTAAATCTTTTAACCGGTCGCTTACATCAGTTTCAATCTCTGAAAGCAGTGGAATATAATAGGCAAAGATAATCTCACACATATCTTTAAGGCTCAATCCTGGCCGAGTGGCGGTGGTTACCGCTTCAATAAACGCAAGCAGATAGTCACCCTGTTTTGCGGCAAAAAAGGGGCGAAGTGCCTCTCCATTCCCACTCTGTATTGCGTTGAGGATTTTTCTTGCTGTGACTGGTCCAATTCCAGGGAGAAGCATTAAAAGTCGGTTCCAAGCGACAATATCTCGCTTGTTTGCCACTATTTTGAAAAAACTAATGACATCTTTAATGTGTCTTCGTTCTGTAAAGGTAATTCCGCCATAGACCACAAAGGGGATTGCCCTCCTGAGTAGCTCCGTTTGGATATGTGTTGAGTGATAGCCAGAGCGATAGAGGACTGCAATATCTTTCGGTTTTATTGTCTCTAGCTCTTTTTCTATCATATTAACAACTCGTGATGCTTCATCTCCTGCACTTGATGCCTTAATCAGTTTTGGTGAATCACCAATCTTTTTGTCTGAAAAAAGCTTTTTATGATAGCCAATCGAGGCGGCGTTAAGAATGGTATTTGTCAATTCAATAATAGCTGGTTGTGAGCGATAGTTTTGCTCTATTTTGATTAATGTACACTCTTTCCATTGTTCAGGAAAGGTAAGAATATTTTCAAAGACAGCTCCCCGAAAAGCATAGATGCTTTGTGCGTCATCACCGACCACCATAATATTCTTATGTTTTGCGGCAAGTGTGTTGACAATTCGTTTTTGGATAATGTTTGTATCTTGAAATTCGTCCACCATGATGTATTGAAACTGCTTCTGCATCTGTGAACAGAAGAGCCTGTTCTCCTCAAGATGTCGCTGAAACTCAGAGAGCAAATCATCGTAATCCATAATGTTATGCTCAGATTTATACTCTGTAAAAAGTGTGAAAAGTTGTTGTAACTCTTCAGCATAGACGAGATATTCAGGTTGTATTCGCTCTGTCGTTTTTTCAACCGAAATTTCAAGGTTACGAGAGCGAGAAAAGATGTCGACAATTTTACTGTTTTTAAGAATCGGGCCTTTTTTTTCAATCTTAATGCGATGCCGTATCAGGCGAATAATATCTGCGCTATCAGGTTTGTCGGCAATGGTAAATGAGGGAGAAATATCTAGAAGAGTATGCTGTCTTCTTAAAATGGCGTTGGCAATCCCGTGAAATGTGCCGGCAGTCAGTGCATCTGCTTTTTCAGAGCCGATGAGTTGATTGACACGAAGCTGAATCTCTTTGCTGGCTCGACGGGTAAAGGTGAGGAGGAGAATATTTTTTGCATTAATACCTCGCTCTAACATATAGGCCGCTCTGTGGACAAGTGTGCGTGTCTTTCCACTTCCCGCGCCTGCAACAACAAGAAGAGGTCCATCAACAGTGATTGCTGCTTGTAACTGAGCTGGATTGAGTAACTTTGCATATTTTTTTTCAAGTGTCGAGAGTTTTTGATTGTCCTCTTTTTTACTGTTCAAATATCTTCGCTCGAGTTTTGTTATGATTTTTTTAAGAGCTGATATCCTCTCTTTTTCATCGTCAGTTTGGATTGGTTGAGTATAGTGAGAATCATTTGAGTATTCTCTGATACTCTCCTCTTGAGGGATAAATGTGTTGCTAAATCGTTTGAGAATGTCATCAATAGACTCAGGTTTCTTTTGTGGTGATTTCGCAGATTTTTTCTTTTTTATCGGCGGCTCAATATCATTGCCATCTTCATCAATTGGCGTGTATTTTTTTGGCATTTTTAATCTCCTTGTAGTGGTTCGGTTGGTTGAGGAATTCTGAGAATTGCCATGTTGAGGAGATATCAGGTGACTCAACAGAGATGTTGCCGTGTGCCACTGCATAAAAGGGAGCGTTTTGAGTGAAGAGTAGAGTCGTTGAAAAGATGACTGAAAGGTGGTTTTCTGTTGTTGCTTCGCAGTATATTTCTATATGTAAAGTGTCATTTATCTCTTCACTTTTCCATTGACAATTATAGCGAGAGCAGACCTTTCTTCGAATATGTTGATTGGGTTTTAAATCAGTCGGTAAAATATAGAGAAGTCGGCGTAAAGAGAGCGGGTAGAGTGGTGAAATAGAGTGTGGGCAGAAATCTTGTTCATCTGGATGACGGTTGATTGTCACAAGAACATTGTGATGTGGTTTCAGAATCTCTAAAGCAGGGTCAAATGTCCCTTTTGAATCAGTTCTTAAGGTTAGCTGCATATTTGTGCGACTATAGTGAATACTTGTTTCATAGTCGTTGTAGAGTGTGAGTTTTTTGCCAGAAGGAAAGTGAATGCTTCCCTGCTCGTTGACCTTGTAGTGAGCGCTTCCAAAAGGTGCAAAGTGGTAGAGACTTGGCTCTCTTTCAGGCTTAGGGATCAAGTGAAATGCTGTATACATAACGGCAAATAGTGCAAGATAAAAAAGAAGTCGTATTTTGCGCTTGGGAAGTGAAATCTTCACGGAGTATTTCTATCTCCCTATCTTTTTTTTATTTTTATTTTTCGTTTTACGGTGCCTTTTCTGCAAGTTTCACAAGAATACCTTTTTTCTGACGATGACATTCTACTATAAAGCCTGCAGCTTTCTCCACAGCCGATTGTATAGTGTTCTCCCATCAGGTTAAAGTTTCCACCAAAGCAGATTTTGTGCCCTTTTATACAGCGGACAGATACAGAGGTGTTGTTTTGTAATTTTACAGAGCCATGAATTTTCCGTCCTCTGTTTGACATATCAAAGAATTTTATAGTTGGGTTTACCTGTCCCTTATGAAAATTCCACCGCATTATAATTGGTGACGCTTTCTTTTTTCTCATATGACTTTTCTGTTTTTTATCACTTTTTGGTCTCATTGACGAACCAAACAGAGAGTTTGAAACCCATGAATAAGTTGATGCATCTACAGAAAAATAGATGAGAAACAGTAAAAGAGAGACAGCGAAAAGACCCTTTTTCATTTTACAACTCCTTAAATAACGCAAGCCAATAAACATACAAGACACCTATTTATAGCATTTTCCTTATGATTTTCAAACTTTTTCTTGCATCTTTTTGTGGCAAAAGGTATGTTTAATGCGGTTTTTTGGATTTTCTGAAGGAGTATTTTAGATGAAAAAGATGATTTTGATGTTTGTATTGACGATGTTTTTGTTTGGTGCGTGTGACGCGATTAAAACAATGACCTTTGATTTTGAAAAGGATAGCTCAATTCATGAGCCAACTATTGCCGTGTATGATGAAGAGGGCTTTTTACAAAGCAGAACAGTAATGTATGATGACGAAGACTCTATTGAAATTCTCTGTTGGATTGGTGAGAAATATTGTTGGGGAGCGTGGACAAGTCATGACGAATGGGGTTGTGGACGAAATTGCGACAATAGTGTTCCCTCTGCATGTAAACTCTGTAAAGAAGGGAGTATTACGGTAAGGCTTGAAGAAAAGGAAGCGACAACAGCTCAAATGACATGGAAGTTTACAAAAGATTTAGAAACAGCAAATCCAACAATTGGACTCTACGATCACACTGATTTTGACACAGAGTTAGCGACAATAAGCCTTGATCAAAAAGTTGTTACTAAAATAATTACCTGTACCATCGGAAATAATATTTGTTACGGTGGTGATTTCACACTTCTTGATAACGAGTATGAGCTTGGTTGTGGCGATAATTGTGCAAGTTATGATGACCTTACTTCAAGTGAGAAATCAGACGCTTGTGAAACCTGTGGCGACAAAACCGTAGAG
Source organism: bacterium (assembly GCA_023145475.1). Taxonomy (GTDB): domain Bacteria; phylum UBP6; class UBA1177; order UBA1177; family JAGLDR01; genus JAGLDR01. Next base: position 545 of record JAGLDR010000180.1, on the reverse strand, counting down.
AGAACTTTCGACAATTTCATTTAAAATCTATCGGTTTTTCATAAAATCTTCTGATTCTTTAGATAGATAACGGATTCGTATTTTCAACAACACCATAAAAACAATTGTCAAAGTTATCAGATGAATAATTGATGGCATAATCAGAGCTATATCAGTCGATTTATTGCTTATCATACGCATAATAGCGAGTGCTGGCGTTGTTGGAAACGCCATCGCAATCCACTGAATATAGCGAGGCATCGCAAAGAGTGGCATCGCAAAGCCCGAAATCATCAAAAGTGGCGCAGACATAAACATCAGGGTGCTTAACGCGCTGTATTGATTTTTCATAAAAGTGGCAAGAAAGAGTCCAAGCGGGATGACGGCAATCGCAAAAAGAGTGAAGAGTCCAATACCCGAGGCAATCGTAAGAAGTGGCCAGTTGTAGAGGTCAAAAAAGAGTAGAATTGTGAATGCGGTAAAGAGATAAAAGGGGAGTTGCGCCGCAGCTCTGCCATATGCCTCACGCAGAGATTTTGGCACCGATTTTATTCCCTCATCTTCTC
>JAGLDR010000018.1 GCA_023145475.1 bacterium | reverse complement strand
GGAGTCAAATGCAGTGATGCATCAGCAATCACCTGAAGACGATTTGGAAAAGAGGTTTCAAAAAAGATTGCATCAATTGAAGGAAGTGCGTTAATATGTTCAATCAGTGATGCCGAACGATGTGTATCACCACTCCACGCAACAGTAGCCGTAGCATCAGAGATAATAAATCCGCTTGACTCGACGACATGGTTCACCGCTATTGGTAAAAAAGTAGTCTCATCAATGGTAAATGGTGTCTCAAATGAAAAATATTCAAACACAATTGTTGGCTTGGCCTTCGGGATTTTTGTAAAGTCAGGCCAAATGATATTATTAAATATATAGTGCTTCAGCTGCTCACCAACTGTTTTCGTACAGTGTATTGTTATTGTTTGCCGCGCATGAATAAGCAATAAATCGGCAAGCATTGGCAACTCTTTAATGTGATCGAAGTGTGCGTGAGATATAACAATATGTCTCAGCTTCAAAATATCGTCAAGCGATAATGTGCCTAATATCGCACCAGCATCAAGAAGGATGGATGGCGAGAACGATATCGACAAACTTTTTTTCGGCCCCAAATCACTACCATAGCAACCGAATGGAAGAATACGCATTATGTTCACTCCCTAAATAGCGATGTATGGTAGCAGTAGAGCAGAGGAGTGTCAAGAAAAGCATAATCTTGTCCCTAATATTTGTTAAGCAGCAACTTCTTTGAAATCAGTGGCCGAAAAAATTGAAATTTGTTTTATTTCTGATAGAGTAGTGGCGAGATTTGGTGTAGTAAACTGTAATAACCGATAGTAATGGGGTTTCTCATGAGAATTCGTTTCGTTTTATTTACTTTGTTAGTTCCTTTGTTTTTAGTGATGACTGGATGTAATCCAGAAGATGAGTATTTGCGTAAACTCTATCCGAAAGATTCAAGAAAATGGGCAATGATGGAGTTGAAAAAACTTGCATCAAACAAAACGCCTGGTGAAGGCATCGTCAACAAAGAGAAAGTTTGTAAGAAGTTATTGACTTTAGATCGCACTCCAGACAGTGGCGCAGCCATTGTTGCTGCCGGCGAGATTGGCTGTAACATGAGCGTTGCAAGAATTGGCGAAATTGCTGATGCTTGTTTTAAAGCACCAAATGTTCGCAATCTGAAAACACTCGAAAGTGTTGGTATCGCTCTGACTAGTTTAGCTGGACAAGATGGCGTAGATGCCCCCGCTATTCCTATTCTAACACAATTCTTTGATATCAAAACTCCACCTGTACTTGCAGCAGGACAGCGGGAAAAACCAGAATCAGTTGCAAAAAGATCTGCTGTTGAAGCACTTGCTAAAATGCCAGTAGAGGGAAAACCTCTTGTCTCTCGCATTTTGGGTCTCTTTGTACTCGAAAAAGATAAGAAAGGTGTTGGTGTTGGCGAAGATTTCGGAACAAAGTACACTATTGCTGGTGTCTTAGGAAACTTCAAAGATCCTGTGACTGTTAAACCATTGGTTGCAGCACTCTTTTACGAAGAGCAAGGCTTTAGCCTCTTCCCTCAAGCAAGAAAGTCACTGATTAAGCTTGGAAAGTGGGCAGAAGATCCTTTGATTCAAGCATACAAAGGTGACAACCCTGTTATTAATAAGATTCAAGATGCTAATAAACTTCGTGCCACACAAAAGTTCTGTCCAGAATATTTGGGTGATTCGGCAAAAGCTAAAAAAGATAAGAAAGAGGGCAACTGTCCAAAAGATGATGCATGGATGGCAACAATTGGCTCAATTGACACAACCTCAAAACTGAAGACTTCAATCATTCTTGCTGACATTAGAAGTAAGAAGGCTGTTGGCATGGTTATAAAAGAGCTTGAAGGTCAATTAGCAACAGAGAAGAAACAACCGTTTCTCGCAGAGCACCTTGCCGTACAGTTGGCAAAGTTTGGTGATTTCAAAGCAACACCAACACTGCTTAAAATGACCTCTCCAGAATTTACATTGAAAAATGCAAAAAAGAAAAAGAAAATGTCAAAAGAAGAGAAGAAACAGGCTAAACTGGCAAAAAGAGGTCAAGAAGTTTCTATCCGTATGAAGGGTGCAGAAGCACTCGGAATCTTGGGTGATCCTTCAACACTTCCTTATCTTTTAAAAGCTGCTATTGCTCCTGTACTCAGCGAATACAATGTGATGAATGACAAGATAATGTTCTACGAACCAAATGTTTGGGCTTCTGACGCGTTCACAAGAATGGCATCTGACAAAACTCAAATTGATCAATTTATGGTTGAAGCAACAAAGTTTGAGAAAACAGCAACACTCTATATTGCTAATGTTGAAGCAAGAGTAAAAAAAGCAATTCTTGCAAAAATGCCAAAAGGTAAAAAATTAAAAGAAGATAAGTTGAAAAAACAAATTACTGCTCAATCTCGTATGGATGTCAACTATGGCTCAACTAAAAAAGCTCTTGCAATGACCAAGCGATTTATTGCTCGTTCAAAACTTGCTTTGAAATGTGGTGACAAGACAGAATGTTATGTTGCAGCACTCAAATCAAAAGTTCCAGCTGAAGTTGAAAAAGCTGTCTATATGATTGGCTTCTCAGGTCGCATGGGAATGTATAAAACTCAGTTGATACCAGCATTCACACACAAAGAACCATTTGTTCGTGAAGCATTGACTGTTGCTCTTCTGAAAACAGAGGACAAAGGGTTCATCAAAATTATCGGCGATGCATTAAGTGCAGAAGGCGACAAAGTTGAATATGCCAAAGCAAACAAAGAATTTCATGCCATCTCTAGTTATCTCAGCTCTCTATAAATTCAGCGTTTTTAATCTGTCTCAATCCCGAGTAGGGAGGTCTACATGAAAATAGCAGTCATTACTCTTCATCGTTCTCGATTAAAATTTGCGCAAGAATATTACGCTGCCACAGTGAAAATATTCCTTGAACAACGAGCAGCTGGACACAGTGTTGATGCTGTCGATCTCTTTATGTCGGACGATGCTGGAATTTCCGCAAAGCTGCTAGAAAACAGCGGCTATGGCGTTGTCCTCTTTCGAATGCTCCACTGGAATAAAGAGGTGTTGATGAACATCATCAACAAGATGAAAGGGACGACAGCAAAAATTGGAGTCTGGGGACATGACAGCTTCAGCTACCCAGAAGAATATCTTAAAAAAGGTGTTAACTTTATCATCTCTGATGAGCCTGAACTCTCTCTCTATGAATTTGTCTCAGCAATTGCTGAAGGTGCAAACCCAGGAAATGCAGCCGGTATTGTCTACCGAGATGATGCTCAAAAAACATATCTCTATGGCGAACACCGTGTTCTCCCCGAAATTGATTTGATTCCTTCACCCTATATTACTGGCGAAATTGAAGTAGGTCCAGAAGTTGCTGTTTTTTGGGAAATTGCACGAGGCTGTCTTTTTAAATGTGATTTTTGCGTAGAATTCAGCCACAACGCCTCACTACGATATCACAGCTTTGCCTACCTTGAAAAAGAGCTTAAGCTGTTTGCGATGAAAGGGGTCCGAGAGATTATCTGGGGGGCACCGATAGCAAACTTTAGCCACCAACATCTTAAAAAAATATTTGATTTGATTCGTCAATATATCCCAGAAATTATTATAACAATGCAGATACGGCCTGACATATTGACACACGAAGAGATTGAGTATCTTTCAGAGATGAATGTCTATATCAACCTTGGTGTCCAAAGTTTTAATCAAAAAGTTCTTGAAAACATGCTAACCTCCATCAATGTTGAAAAGACATTGGCGACTATCCGCTCAATCAATAACTTCCCTGCTCTCTCATTTGGCATAGATATTATTGGAGGACTTCCAAGACTCAGTTATCAAGATTTCATGGATGATGTCGAGCAAGCATTTTATCTCTGGCCAATTAACATCTCTGTTCGTCGTCTTTCACTCTATCCTGGGACAAGACTGCACAATAGAATACGAGAGTTAGACTACACCGTCGACCCAGCCTATCCCTACTGTGCAATCTCATCTGAGACAATCTCAAAAAGAGAGCTCGAAAGAGTCGAAGAAATTGGAGATGCAGTCGAACTGCTCTACAACAGAGGCCGAATGGTGGCAGTCTTTACTATCATTTCAGAAGCACTTGATCACAGAGCTGTTGAAGTTGTAGAACGATGGGTAAAATGGGCAAGAAAACAGGAACTAACATTTGACGACGAAACACCATTTGATGTTATCTATCCCCATATCGAAACATTCTTTCACTATATGTTCGACCGTTTTCAAAAGAAAAAACTCTGGCCACTTGCACAAGATTTGTTAAAACACAACTATCACTATACGCAAAGTCTTACAACTATCGATACGGATATCCAGACACTTCCCTATCTTTTACCATCTATTAATGGTGAGACTAAAATTGGCATCAACAAATCAGCACTTGTTGATAAATACTCATTTAACATTGAAGATGTTGTTGAATCAGGATACATTAATATCAAATCATATACCGAAGATATGTACAAAGAGACATCAACAGCTCTTATATATCGGCTAGATGATGGTATTTTCACAAGAATTATTACAAATGCTGAAGGAAAACTATTTCAATTCATCCATAACTCTGGAGCAACAACAGTCGCCGCCATCGCTAAGAAATTTCCTCAAGATGACATTGTCGATCTCATTCAGTTGTGGTGTGATGAAGGCGTTCTTTATATCGATATTTCGTGAAAACTTTTCAAAACAGAGCCGTAAGGAGGCTATAAATGGAGCAGTATAAAAAGGACTTTATCTTATTTATGGTTGAATCAAATGTCTTGACATTTGGTGATTTCATTACGAAAAGCGGACGAAAAACCCCGTTTTTCATTAATACCGGAAAATACAGAACAGGCGCACAAATTGCAAAATTAGGTGAATTTTATGCTGAGGCATTAATCAAAAAGTTGGGCGCAAACTTTGATGTACTGTTTGGTCCCGCCTACAAAGGCATTCCACTCGTCGTAACCGCATCGTCTGCCCTGCACCGCACACACGACAACAATGTTGCCTTCTGCTTCAACAGAAAAGAGGTCAAAGACCATGGCGAAGGTGGCTCACTCGTCGGACACCCTCTGCAAGACGGTGATCGCGTTGTAATAGTTGAAGATGTAACAACAGCTGGCACAAGCGTCAGAGAGAGCGTTCCAATACTCAAGCACGCTGCAAATGTTACCCTTGCTGGACTTGTAGTCTCTGTTGACAGAATGGAGAGAGGCACAGGCACACAAAGCGCACTGCAAGAGCTTGCTGAAGCGTTTGATATGCCAACATTTGCCATTGTAACAATGGCAGAAGTCATCGAATTTTTGTATAACAAAGAGATTGATGGCAAAGTTCTTCTTGATGATACCATTAAATCAGCGATTGAAGATTATTATAAGATTTATGGTGTGTGATACATCTGCGGATTAACCTCTATTCCCCAAACATCTTCCAAGCCGCATACAGCGGAATAGAATAAATCGTCTCGGTATGAGAAAAATTTCTCATCGAGAAATGGACTCCAAACTTAGACTCTTTCTTGTTATCCAAAAACAGATGCATACTTTTCAGTGTGCCGACTGTTCCACTTTTCACCTCAATTGGAACCACCTTTCCACCGATTGTATCAATATAATCCAGTTCAGCATTTGATCCTTTCTTCTCTCGAACCCAATAAAAAAGCTGTTTTCGTGAAAAATAATCAGCACAGGTCAGCAACTCTTGGCCGATGAATGCCTCCGCTATATTTCCTTTATTTATTGCTGCCTTCTTGGGATTTAAGATCCAGCTGGCGCTATCAGCTCCTAAAATTGTTTGACTCAACGCAACATCAAGAAAAAGGGCCTTAAAAAGTGCGTGTTTTGTCTGAGCTCCCAAAGGTAGTCCATTTGCAGAGGTATGAGTGATAGAATAAACAACTCCCGCTTTTTCAAGAAGTTCAAAGGCCGCTTTCAGTTCACGCGAACGAACCGTTTGATCAACATTTGCATAGACAAATTTCTGTCCAGCGAGTCGAGGAACCGCTTTGAAAACACTTTCCAAATATTTAATTTGTCCATTTTTAGAATACTTTTGAAAGTCCTGTTTGTAGGTGTCAATAATATCAGCGTGAACGGCTTTCACCTCTTTAAAATTCTTTGTCTCATTCCAGACAGAAACAGCCTCTGGCATTCCTCCCACCGCAAAATATTCACCAAGAAGAGCAATAAGTTTATCATGTAAAACAGTGTCTAACTTTTTTTTCAGATCGTGTTCGACCAGATAGTTGTATAAATATTCATTTTCTGTTGCAGAAAGAAACTCCGAGAATGAGAGTGGATACATATAGACACTTCTCACCCGTCCAACAGGAATACCAACTTGCTCAATCGCAAAATCTATAAGAGAGCCTGCCGCAATAACATGCAAATCGGGAACTTTTTCATAGAAATAACGAAGTGAGATGAGAGCATTTGGTGCCTTTTGAATCTCATCAAGAAAAAGCAGCGTTTTACCCGGCTCTATTTTACATTTCAGCGCAGTGGACAGTTTTGGCAACAATACTTCTGGGTCGAGGTTCTTTTCAAACATCTCTACAAGTTCAGGAAGTAGTTCAAAATTTAACTCTGCAAAGTAATTGAACTTTTTTCCAAGCTCTTTAACGACATAGCTTTTCCCGACCTGTCGTGCCCCACGAATAATGAGTGGTTTTCTCTTTTTTGCATCTTTCCACTCCTGTAAATATTGAAAGATTTTACGCTTCAAAGCAGCTCCTCCTGTCAATAAAAGACGACCTTTTTAGATTATATCTATAACTCACTGTTAAATCAAGTTATTTCATATTTTCTGGTTATTTGTCGAGGGTGTTTAACTCGCTTTCTGGTTATTTGCAGAGGGTGTCTGACTTAGTTTTTGGTTATTTGTCGAGGGTGTTTGCCAAAATCAAGAGTCAGAAATCAAATTTTGTCCTTGAGTTGACTCCAAAAATCGCGTCAAAATAACGGCTGCTGCAACGGCATCTAATCTTCCACTTTTTTTCTTCTTTTCTTTGGTTCCAGAACGGCGTTTCAGATGTTCAAGTGCCTCATTCGTGGAAAATCGCTCATCTTCTCTAAAAATTGGCGTATCAGGAAAGTGCAGTGCCAATCTCTTCTCAAACCCCCGCACTATCTCAACCATTTTTCCTTCACTACCATCTGCGGTAAGCGGCCACCCGATAACTAATGCGACTAGCGGAAAAAAGGATTCAAGCGAAAGTTTTAACTTATCTAAATCATCATAGATAGACTGTTTGCGGGCAATGGTGTGTAGTGGTGAAGCAATCAATCCTGATTCATCGGTGATAGCGACACCAATCGTTTTGACACCAACATCAAGAGCTACAATTCTAATGGTCACTGCTCTTTTTGCTGATAAAGTTCTGTTATCTTCTCTTCAACTGTCTGTTTAATCAAATCGGGAGCCAGCTCCCACAAAAGCTCTTTAATAACTGTGCGAAGCTCTTCCTGTACAATTGCAGAAATTGCATCTCGATTCATCTCTCCACTTGCAGCAACGGTATCCATTGGAGGCATAATATCAGAAGGCAACTCCTCATTGCCAGCTTGCATCTCTCCTCCGTCATACGGTGGAGTCTCTTCACTCTCACTCACCATCATTGGGGCAGGATTAGTCAGTGACACAACATCATCTGATCCAAATTCCATTAACTCCTCATCATCCTCTATCTCAAATTCATCATCAGCGTCTATTTCAATCTCGGCTTCTACCTCTACCTCATCATCCGCTTCCATTTCAATCTCGGCTTCTACCTCTACCTCATCATCAGCTTCTATTTCAATCTCGGCTTCTACCTCTACTTCATCATCCGCTTCCATTTCAATTTCAGCTTCTACCTCTTCATCAGCCTCTACCTCTTCATCAGCCTCTACCTCAATTTCAGCTTCTACCTCTACTTCAGCTTCTACCTCTTCATCAGCCTCTACCTCAATTTCAGCTTCTACCTCTACTTCAGCTTCTATCTCAATTTCGGCCTCATCCCCGTCATCATCTTCTATAATTTCAACTCCACTCATTTCATCTTCATCATCAAAAGAACCTGGCGTAAATGTCTCTTCCGTAATCGCCTCCTCAGCAGCAGGAGTCGGTTCATCAGCAGCCACTTCTTCTTGGTCTTCGTCTTCTTCCGCTGCTAAAGATTTTTCCATTGTAGTTTGTAAAACAGGGAAAAGTTCTGTCACAGAAAAAGGACGCGACAACAATCCTAGGAAGGGAGTTTTTAACTCTCGACATCCTGAACAAATCAACGCAAAACCAACCTCGTTAAGTTGACCAAGTGTTTCATCTGAAATACGAGATTGTTCAACAATAATAACATCTGGCATCTCTTCTGCAGCAATCTGTAAAAGCAGAGATTCATCTTCAACAAGAATCAAATCCCAGTCACTTTTAAGAAAAGCCAATTCATACGCATGAGCAAGAGTGTTGCTCTGCTCAAAAACTAAAACTTTTTTGCGTACATCATCCATAGTTATCCCCCCTAGTTACGATGATTTTAATAGAGATAAAATCGTTGAAAAATCATCAGGTAGTTGTGTTGTAAAATAATATTCTTGTTTGTTAATAGTAAATCCAAGTGTGGTTGCATGCAACATATGTCTGCCAACCTTTCGCAAAAGACCATCAAGGTGTGTATTTCCACTTTTTCTCACGCCAGAATAGAGATCATCATTAACAACAGCGTGTCCGAGGTACTTCATATGCATACGGATTTGATGTGTCCGCCCAGTCTCTAGTCTTGCGGTAATCAGAGAGATTCCTTGATACGAGTCAAGGACTTCCCAGTGTGTAATCGCTCTTCGCGTGGCCTCTGGATCGGGATAAAATCGTTTCCGAACTCGTCGATCCCGTGCATGGCCAGTTTCAATTGTGCCCCTATCCTCTTTGGGTCTTCCCCAAATAAGTGCTCGATACTCTCTTTTAATACTATGCTGTGCAAAGAGGTGTGAAAGCTGCTCAAATGATGAACTGTTTTTTGCAATAACTAACAGTCCTGAGGTGTTTTTATCAATACGGTGCACCATTCCAGGCCGAAGAGTATCACTCTCTCCAACGCCAAGATAGGCAACAATACCATTCATTAAAGTTCCATGATAGTGACCAGGAGCAGGATGAACCACCACCCCCGACGGTTTATTTACGACCAAAATATCAGCATCTTCAAACACAATTTCTAAATCCATCGGCTCTGGAGTCAGAGCGAGCTGCTCAAGGGGATCTATCTCAACATCCAGAACATCACCTTTTTTAAATTTTTTGAAACTCGCCTTGCTTAAAATCTTACCGTTAAGAAGAATATTCTGCTGGTCTAGATTATACTTCAATCGACTTCTCGATATCCCAAGCAATTCACTCAAAAAAGCATCTGCTCTTTGGGATTCATCTTTTACAAGAGAAAATGTCATACTATCTACAACCATTTAGCTTTTTTACAATCTTCATTGGTTTTCAACAAAAACTCTATCAGTGCCTCATTGAAATAGACAAGAGGATCAATCAAAGTTGAGTCAAGACGGGAAAGAAAGTAGTGCTTACCCTCCTCAATCTCCTTACTAATCAAATCAAATAGAGAATCTTTCAAGATACCTTCCCGAATCTTCTTTTTATTATACATCAGGATGTCACTTGCTACGACCCTTGCAATTCTTTGTGCTTCTTCTGGAGTTGACGCTTTGCCTTTCATTCTATCCTCCTCATATTCACAACCCTTACCAGCGTACGAACGAATTATAGTTATTTTCTTACAATAAGGCAAATTGCTGAACGACAAGATCAATTAAAAACTAAAATAAACAGAATTACAAATAAAAACTAACACTTACAAAGCTTGTGTTTCGAAATGTTGATTTTTGCTTTCATGTATGTATTATTCAACCGTTATCTGTTTTGCCAACAAGGAGAGGCGACATGAAAGCTAAAATACACCCAAAAGTTCACCTGGTCACAATAAAGTGTTCGTGTGGCGAGTCTTTTGAAACCCGTTCAACCCGTAAAAATGGTTACACTGTTGAAATTTGTTCTCAGTGCCATCCATTCTATACTGGTAAACAAAAAATTCTTGATACAGCGGGAAGGATTGAAAAATTCAACGCTAAATACAAGAGAAAAACATATTCTGGAAAAGACGCTTAGCATTTTCCCAACCCTGCCCACCTTCTCTCTACTGAAATTGTGGCAGGGTTTTTTTCTATCAACGGCTAAACGGGGAAGAAAATGCTACCTATTCGTGGAAAACTTGAAAAAGTCTATGACAAATATCAAGAACTTGAAAAGGAGCTTTCAAAACCTGAAATTGTCTCTGATCGCAAAAAATTCTCATCTATTTCGCAAGAATATTCACATCTGAAAAAGATTGCAGAAAAATATAAAGAGTGGGATAAAGTCGATAAAGAGATTGCCGATCAAAAAGAGATGCTCTCTTCTGAGAAAGATCATGATTTGATTGAGATGATTAAAGAAGAAATTCCAGAATTAGAGAAACAGTTCGAGAGACTCACTGAAGAGATTCAAGTCCTCCTTCTGCCTCAGGATCCGATTGATGCAAAAGGAGCAATCCTTGAAATCCGTGCGGGAACAGGTGGGAGTGAAGCGGCTCTGTTTGCTGAAGAAATCTACCGAATGTATACTCGCTTTTCTGAGCAAAAGAAGTGGAAAATTGAACAGCTCTCTATCAGCTTAAGTGAAGGTGGCGGACTAAAAGAAGTCGTTGCCTCTATTCAAGGTGTTGATGTCTATGGAACACTGAAGTATGAAGGTGGCGTTCACCGAGTTCAGCGCGTGCCAGCAACAGAATCACAAGGTCGTATTCACACAAGTGCCGTTACCGTTGCCGTCCTTCCAGAAGCGGAAGACATTGATGCAGTCGAGATGGATGAAAAAGAGTTGAAAATAGATGTCTACCGGGCTAGTGGTGCGGGTGGCCAGCATGTCAATACAACTGATTCTGCAGTCAGAATAACGCACCTCCCAACAGGACTTGTCGTTGCAATGCAAGATGAACGAAGCCAAATCCAAAATAGAGTCAAAGCGATGAAAATCCTCACCTCTAAACTGTTGCAACTTCGAAGAGAGGAACAGCAGAGTGAGGTTGATTCAAAACGCCGCTCTCTTGTTGGCTCAGGCGATCGCTCTGAAAAAATACGAACCTATAATTTTCCGCAAGGAAGAGTAACAGATCACCGTGTTCCTGTAACACTCTACCGATTGACAGAGACACTTGCTGGAGATTTAACACTCTTGCTTGAACCTGTCATTATGTGGCACAATGCCGAACTGTTAAAGTTGGATAGTGAGTGATTCTGCCACAACATTAGGCGATCTTTTTGATCGTTCCTGTCATCTTCTTAAACCTGTTTCAGAAACGCATCAACTAGATGCTGAAATTCTTATTACAGAATTAGGTCATCTACAAAAACATCACCTTATTTTAGAGAAGAACCGCATTATCCCCGCAGAGATAACGGAGCAAATTACTCGTGCCGTCAAACGCCGAATCAACGGAGAGCCAATCGCCTATATTACAGGAAAAAGGTGGTTTTACAAACATCAGTTTTGTGTAACGCCGGCTGTCTTAATTCCTCGGCCTGAGACAGAACTTCTTGTTGAACGGGTCCTCAAGCGACATAAAAAGCACCCAATCGAATCTCTGCTTGATATGTGCACTGGCAGCGGATGTATCGGCATTTCTATTGCATCAGAAATACCATCACTCTCTGTCATCTTGTCAGATATATCAACCGATGCATTAGCCATTGCCTCACAAAATTCTCATACTATTTTAAAAGATAAAATTCGCCTCATTCAATCAGATTTATATGAAAATATTTCAGAAAAATTTGATATTATCACCGTTAACCCACCCTATTTGACGCAAAACGATATGGAAAACAGAGAAATTCCCGTACAATACGAACCAGAGATGGCACTTGATGGTGGCAAAAATGGACTTCTGTTAATTGGCGAGATTCTCCAGAATGCATCGCGGTTTCTAAACAAAGACGGTATACTTATTATGGAGATAGGAGCAGGTCAGGTCCCAGAGATAAAACCATTAATACCGTCAGATCTGAAAATGGTGGAAATAATAAAAGATTATGCACACATTGAACGACATCTCCTCTTTTGTTCTATTTCTTCTTGACAAGCGGTTTTAACAAATGCATTATGGGTTTGATACTATTTTTCTTA
>JAGLDR010000179.1 GCA_023145475.1 bacterium | reverse complement strand
TTATCTCTCAAAAGAGTGGCGAAGCTGAGAAAACTTCGGTGCTGAAATAAGAAAGCTAACCCAACGACTCAACACCCAACAAACTTTTGAATCTTCGCCTTGATTTGATTTCGAATCTTAATGGTCTCGTTCAACTTTTCATCATCCGAACCACCAAGAGAAGATGGGTCAACAAAACCCCAATGTAGTCGCGCTCCCTGTCCCGGAAAATAGGGACACCGCTCTGCCGCACTTTCATCACAGACCGTGATGACATAGTTAAACTGAATATGCCCATCAACAAACTCATCGACTGAATTGACGCTGTTCTGAGAGATATCAATCCCATCATCTCTCATCGCTGCAACGGCCAACGGATTGAGCGTTCCTGGTGTCAATCCTGCGCTGTGTGCTTCAAACTCTTCACCACCAAAATGAGTCAAGTAGGCTGCTGCCATCTGACTGCGGGCGGAGTTATGAATACAGATAAATATTATCTTCTTTTTCATTGGGTAACTGTCCATTTTTTGCCGACGAGGCTCACATTAAGATGTTCGCTCTCTTCGCCTGGCTTCACATACTGTTTGTCGGCCAGTGGCTTGAAAACATTATATAAATCGCCTTCACACACTGTCTTAACTGTGTAGTACAGTGTCGCATTTTTTCCGTGTTGGTCAATCTTTGCTATCTCTCCTAATATCCGTTTACAAACGGGAGCTTCACAGCGATTTAGTTTACAGTTTAGTACTTTATCACCCTCTTTTGTCTTTTCAAAAAGAGGCATTCTTCTTTTTGCCGCTTTGATATAAACTCGCTCTTTAAGAGTGAGATATTTCCCTGTGGCAATTTTTCTATAGACAGGAAGATATGCAGCATCAGTAATTGGTCCAACATAGAAGGAAACCGTGCGATTTGGCACCATCGCAATACGAGATTCAATCAACGGTCGCGCTTCAGATTCTGTTAACTGAACATCACCGCACGCCACCAAAACCATTGAGAAAACAATGGTTAAAAGAATACTTCTGATTTTCATAAGAAACCTCTTCAAGCTACCTATCCCTCTTCACCAGGGCTTACCATTGTCATGAAAAGAACGGAGGTTTCCAGCTCACCGCGTGTCACGCCATCACCAGAAACAACACCTTTTGATATCTTCTGAACTTCCAACTGATTTGAAGGAATTTTCATGCCCACCATATCTTGATCAGCTGCAAGCAGAAGTGGCATCATATCAGCTTCACTAACGGTAAACTCGCCATCATCATTCACCTGGCACACAAGTGAGCCATTTTCGCCAGTGAGCGTAATATTTACCGGAGTTTTACCATCTGTTCCTGTCCATTTCAGTGAAAATGCTGTCTTATTTTTTATAACCATAAAAGGAAATGATGTTCCCGCAACCGTTACTGGCTCTGTTATAATAAAGCGCTCTGGCATATAACTCGTTCCTTCAAAGCGACCTAAATCATCAACCGTCTCAGCTTCACCAACCAGTGTATACTCCGTATTAAATGCTATGAGTGACATATCAATTTCTGCTTCACCAGAACCCTCCTGAGCATATCCCTTGTCTGCACCTTGAAACACAAAGGTGATGGGACCTGAGTTAAATCCAGCAATCGTAACAGGACCAACATCAAGTGCAGGATTTTTTGTCACACATCTATCACTATTGGCGATTGGATCGCCACTTGCGTTTGTATCCGGCTCACACACCTGCTCTGGCGCACAATCATCACTTGAAAGACACTCCTTTACATGCTCAACTTTCGCTCTAAATTCACAACTATCTATTGCAGGAAAAGAGTCCTCTTCTTTCCCAAAATCTTCACGAGCTGAAATGGAGATTCCCCCAGCAGCTATTCCCATATCATTTCCCATAAAGGCTAGCGGAGATACTGTAAAAACAACACTGTAACCAGGATCATCGGGATTAAATCCTGTATCAGAGCCATCTTCATCTGAAACTTCGTCAACAACTTCATCAACCATTTCATCTACCATTTCATCTACAATCTCATCGTCTGCGTCACTCTGCTCTTGTGCATCTGTATCATCACTTCCCGATACAACACTATTTCCACATGAAAGAATAAAAATAGCGAACAAAAAAGTCATCAAAAAAGCTACTCGTTTCATACCCACACCTCTCTAATTAAAAAAACTACTGTGGATTTATACAATGAAACAAATATTTTTGCAATTTTGCTATAAGATAAAATAGTGAAAAGTTGTTGAAATTAGATGTTAATCACATCGTTTGAAAGAGTATCCAGAACAATCATTTGATTTACACTCGTAATCATGCTCGCAGCGTTCATTATTGTCCAGTCTCTCGCCTGAACAGTCACCACTTTGACAATAGTGAGTATTGTCGCACAAAGCGTGATCATCACCACCACTGCCGTCATCACAAGAATCTAAGCACATATCAGCCGAACAGATATAGTTATTACAAGCAACTGTTTGAATTGGTGGCACACAATGTTCTGCACCATCACAGTAAAGAACGCTCACATTGATATTTGTCGCATCACAAGTCGAACTACACACTGTTGCAGTGTTATAAACTGCACATGCGCTTGCACCATCACAAAAACCATTTTGACCACAAGTCGAAGCATCACTTGCAACGCACTCATCAGCAGGATCTTGACCATCCAAAATTGGTAAACATTCACCAAGGTGGCCGGCTACATTACACGCTTCACACAAGCTATCGCAACTCGTATCACAACAGTATTCATCAACGCACTTACCTGATTTACAAGCCACTCCGTCTAAACAGCTTTCACCATTTTCTAAAAGTGTCACATCATCATCAGAAGTTTCCACTTCATCAGAGTCATCTTTGACCGTCTCATCAGAATCATCTTGAACTGCTTCATCAGAGTCATCTTTTACAACTTCGTCAGAATCATCTTTAGCTACTTCGTCAGAATCATCTTTTACAACTTCGTCAGAATCATCTTTAGCTACTTCGTCAGAATCATCTTGAACTGCTTCATCAGAATCAGTGAGTGTATCAGCATCTGTGTTTGAAGATGGTTTCTTAACCGTATCTCCACATGAAACAATAAAAAACAATCCAACTAAAATCAAACTAAAATTTTTCATACAGTATCCCTCCCCAAGGATTCAATTACTAAAGAGATAGACTCGATTCAAAGATAAAAAGTTGCAAAACAGTGTGTTTAGCAAACAGGCTTACCTGTACAATACTGACAGTCGTCTTGCGTTGCACTCTCAGGTGCAACAGATATTGCAATAATTTTAGGATTCATAGTCATCTCCATCAATCGTCCGTTACTATTATAATACTTTTATTTCTTTTTTTCAACTCTTCAATCTGTTTTTGTGGAACTTTGCACCCTTTAAGCACTAAATAACTCAATTTTTTCAGTCCAAAGAGTGGTGAAATATCCGTTACGCCAGCATTCCACAAATCGAGATATTCAAGATTTTTCATACCACTGAGATATTTCATATCGGTGAGTGGAACTCCCCACAACTTTATCATTGTAAGATTAGTAAAAAGAGGAAGGCTTTTAAAATCACGAAAAGTGGTATTACACAAATCAAGATAAGTGATTCGTTGTGCAATCGGGTAAAACGCAGAAATATCGGCAATAGCAGTACTACAAACAAGAACCTCGTGAATATTAGGAAGAGATGCCAACGCAGAGACATCAGTCACCTTTGTCTGCAACAAATCCACACTTTTCAGAGAGGTCAGACTCTTGAGCGGTGTTACATCTACAATCTCTGTCATCTTTGCATCTATTCTTTTCAAATTTGGAAGGTGGCTAATTGGAGTGAAATCTGTTACCGCTGTCTTCCAAATACTTAAAAACTCCAACTTATCGGAGTGAGATAGTGGTGTAAGATCCGAAATGCCTGCAGCAAATCGCATATCAAGTTTACGGAGATTTTTCATTTTTGAAAAAGGAGTCAAATCAGTGATTTTAGAAAAACCAATAAAGACATTTTCCAACATTCCACATTTTTTGTCATCAAAGGTGTTGACCTTCATCATCTGTGGAATAATCGAGCCATACCACTTTTCAAATTCCGCACCATTCGCTTTTCCCCATGTTTCCCAGTACTCCTCTCCCCACGGTGGAATGAACTTCTTACACTCCTCAGGAATAACCGTCTTCTTCACTTCAATCTTTGGTGCTGCCTTTTCTGCTACTGACTCCTGTTTTTTACAACCATAAGCAAACATAAGTGCAAAAACAGCAACGACAAGCCATAACCATCTTTTCATACCATTCTCCATCACAAAATTTATATAAAATTACAATCGTCTTCTTCGAACAGATCTCGACCACTATATGCGAATCGCGTCATAACGCTTTTAAGCTCTCTAACATTTCCTGGCCATGCATACTCTATCAACTTCTTCTCCGCTTCTAGGGAAAATGAAACATCCTTTCCTCGCAAAGTGTAATGCAAATGCTTTGCCAAAGAGATAATATCCTGTTTTCGTTCACGCAACGGTGGAATTTTAACATGCAAAGTGCTAATTCTAAAATATAAATCCTGACGAAACAGCCCCTCTTTCACAGAGTCAGGGAGACTATGATTTGTTGCAAGCAGGACCATTGTGTTAACCTTCCGACCGGATCCACTTTCACCAACTTTACGAATTTTCCAATCTTCTAGCACACGCAATAATTTGCTTTGCAGCACTATTGGCATCTCTGCAATCTCATCGAGAAACAGGGTGCCATTATGCGCAGCAATAAACGCACCATCTCTATCTTCTGCATCGGTAAAACCACCCTTCTTCGTACCAAAAAGCTCACTTTCAACCAAGTTTTCAGGAATACTTGCGGCGTTAAAAGTGATAAACTCACCTTTTTTATT
>JAGLDR010000178.1 GCA_023145475.1 bacterium | reverse complement strand
TACGATAAAAGCACTCTGCAAACTCTTCGGATGAAAACAGTTCAGGATAGGTCAACCTCTGTGGTAAAACCAGCTCAACACCTTGAGACGCTGCCTCTAACACACTGATTCCAAACAGCTCTTGCACCGATGTGACGGGCATAACATCAGCTTGGGAGAGAAGTGAAAGATATTCCTCTTTGCTCTCTGCGTACGCGTCAAAAACAATTTCATCTTTCAGCTTCAGTCGCGCATCATTAAATATTTTCGGTTCATTTCTTCCTCGTTCACCAAGAATAATCAGAGAAAACGCATGCCCCTCCTCTTTCAGACGAAAAAGTGTTAAAAAGAAGAGTTCAGGATTTTTATCATACTCATGACGATGATTCCAAAGAATAGTCGGCATTTCCGGTTTTTCTACTGGCTCAACCTGCTGAGGAATTTCTATTCCAGGATAGATAACGACACTTTTCTGCGCAATTGACTCCATAGATGAAACATCCTTGTCATCAGGCATTGAACGAAAAAAGGCAACACCCTTTTCTATAAACGAATCTTTGTGATAATGAGAGTTGAAAATAACGGTGTCTGCGACCAGTGCAGACGCTATGTTTATGAATCCATAGTGAAAATCTCGACCAGCAGCAGCGTCACTATCATCAGGAGAGAGCGGATAATCAAATTGATTCTCGTGCATGTAAAGCATCGTTTTCACGCGGTGAGATGATGGCAAAAGCGAGAGAAATAGCGGCAAATCAACCATATCAGTGACAATAATTCTATCTGGAGCAGGATTGTTAGCCACCCTTTTTGCCAAAGATATCGCCGCCCCGTGCATTCGCCACTTCCAATAACGACCTGGCAGAGAATAGATAGTAATGGTGTGCTTTGAATCAGCGGCGTATCCTTCAGCCCATGATTTATGGCTGCCGGAATGGTAGGGAGAGACCAGTGCGATGTTCACATCACTCCCCATCTGGATTATAAATAACTCCGCCACGCTGCTTATACTCAAACAACACGCATGCGGCCCGTTCTCTTTCAACGGGGCCTGTGACCTTAATCCCTCTCGCTTCGAGCAGTGAGCGCCACTCATCATGTTTATCGCCTTCATCGAAGCCGATACTTTCAGCGTCATCTTTTGTTGCACCGAAAAGCAGTGACTGAACGCCGCTCCACTGTGTGGCTCCGTGGCACATTACGCACGGCTCGCAGGATGTGACTAATTCTAAATTGTATGAGTGCAAATCATGCGTTTTTAACCGTTTCTGCGCTGCCATTATGGCAACTATCTCAGCGTGATTAAGTGAAAACCCTGATGTTGTTACTAAATTAACGCCAAGTGAGACGATTCGGCCTTCTCTATCGATAATGGCTGCACCAAAAGGTCCGCCACCATGTTTCACATTGATTTCTGCAAGTTCAACCGTAAGCAAAACGCGAGACTCTGGTGTGACAAACAGCTCTTCACTTCGTTTCGTTTCTAACTCTTGCAACCACTCTGGAATTTCATAGGAGATAAACTGCATAATAACCTCATCAAAAAAAATCACTCTATTTTAGCACTCTAGGACGGGAGAGGCAAGCTAAAAAAAATCTGGCTCATTTATTGCATTAATGGTATGTTACCGTAATTAACTGACGAGAGGTCTTTACCATGCGTTTTCTGACACTAACAGTCGCAGTTTTACTGCTGTTATTCACTATTTCATGTGGGTCGAACTCCACATCTTCAAAAAATGATGAAGATACTCAACAGGACAGCGAGATGACAGATAGTGATGAATCAGATTCTGAAACAGCAGATGATGATACATCTGAAATCTCAGACAGTGATGAAACAGAGCTTCCTGACGAACCATTTTTAGTGCCGAATCGTGGTCTCACCTTCTCTATAACTGCAAAGATGCTTGCAACAAGTCCCGCCCAATCAACACCTCCCGCTGAATATGTTCCAACAACTTTTTTTGGAGAACTAATTCTCAATGACGGAGAAAAAGTGAGTGTTGATGATGATAAACACTCCTATATTTCTCTGTGGAAACCCGATGGATATGATGACAAATATCTTGTTGTTGCCGCCACTGCTGCAACTTCAAGTGCATACTATTCGATTCAAGCATATTCCGCAGTCTCGACATTTGAATGGATGACGAAAGAGGATGTTTCTATCATTCCTGGTTTGCAATTTTATCTCTATGTTTACAAATCATGGTATGAAAACAACAACAAACTTTACATATCGTGTCCTATTGCACTCGGAAAGAGCGACGACACAACGCAGCTCTATGCTGACAGTACAGACAAAGAGTGGATAGCAGATGAGACAGAGCATATAATGGTTAATTCACAACTCACTTTCGATCACAAAGAGTTGCTACAATTTTTCCGAGGGGCTAATTATGTTGAACTGTGCCAATGTTATGACATTGCTGGCTCATCTTTCACTCAAAGAAAATGTGAAGCCGAAGAGATTGATATGCCTCCAACAGAGCCTGTCTGGCCATCACCTCAAGATGGTATAGTTAGCGTCGCCCTTGATAGTGAACTTTCATGGACTGAATCGACTGATCCAGATGGTGGCACTGTTAGCTATTCCATTCTATTTGGTAAAACTAATCCACCAACAGATAAAATAGCGAGCGATTTAACAACGACCTCTTTTCCCGCAACACTTGAAAAAGACACAAGATATTACTGGCAAGTTATTGCAAAAGATGAAGAGGACAATGAGACAGGAAGTGCAATATGGACATTTGATACCAGTGCAGACAGCACAACTTTTGTTAATCATGACTTGCTGATAGTTATCTCAGAAAAAACCTATGGTGAAAGCCTTGCAACTGTCTCCGCAATCGAAGGATATCTGACGGATCTTGATGACGAAGGTATAACAAACGCACTGTTTGTATGGCAGCCTGGTTCTGCTGAAGTGCTTCGTGATATTATTAAAAAACATGTAGCAACCTACGAAACAAAAGGCGTTCTTCTTCTCGGAGAGATGCCTGCTGCTTGGTTTGAACAAACTGCTGATTACGGCGGAGATATCGGAAAGATGTATGAACAATTCCCGATTGATATTTTTCTTGCTGACACAAATGGAATATGGGAAGACACTGACAAAAATGGAATCTATGATGTACATCCAACAATTGATGTTGAAATTTTTATTTCACGCATTCCAGGAACTGCAAAACAGATACAAGAGTACCTCCACAAGGTTAATAAATATAAAACCAGTGGTAGTCTTGCCAAAAGCCGCTCATTTTACAGTTTTATGGATGATGATTGGAATGGATATGCAGGATGGACAAATCAAACATGGGAGTTAGAATCCATCTATGAGACGCGTTATATCAGACATGAGGATGATGAGACATCCACAAAAGAGAAGTATGTTGAACAGATGCGTGGCGATGGAGCTGAGTTTGTCTATCAGTGGATTCACACCTCACCTCACCGCATCTATTTTGATGATAACTACTCCCCTAACCCAGACAATATTCTTCCGATCGAAGAAATTCGTACACCACCTGTTTATGGCTCTTTTTACAACCTCTTTAACTGCTCTGTCAGTCGATTTACCGAAGAAGGTGGCACTCTGGCAATCGCCTATCTGCACTCTCCAAACGGACTTGCAACTTTTGGCTCAACAAAAACTGGTGGAAGCTATCAACCGTATGTTTTTAACGAAAACTTGGCAAACGGTGGAAACTGGGGAACATCTTGGAAACTCTGGATAAATGACACATTCAGTAATGGCGAAAACAATCAAACACATCTCGATTCGTGGTGGCTTGGAATGGTCGTTCTTGGTGATCCGACACTTCGTCTTACCGATAAAGTTACACCGCCACAGGTTTTATCTATAAGGCAGCAACCAAAACTGAGCAAAGAACAGAAAGAGACGCTGAACAAGTTTCTCAGAGATGGATATCAATATCAGCACACAGATTCATTTAGACAGTATAAACTGCGTCATCCGGAATTTTTCTAAACAGCAGCCACTTCGATACACTCGGGCAACACGCCCGACCACTCAGTGTCCTTGGATTGAGGTATAGACAGGTCATCGAGTGATTGCAGAGCAATCGAAAGGACGGGGTCATTCCGATGCACTATTCGTGCGTCGGTTTGAACCCTCCGAACAACGAATAAATAAATTATTCTACACTCTCGGGTATTTTATATAGGGAATAACAACACTGTTTCGCAGTTTCTCTGTGCCATCATATGATATAGAAACAACAGGAACACCCGTTACTTTAGTTATTGTTGACTCCAAACCTTCCGTAATTTGCCCTGCGCAGCAAAAGGCTGGATTTACCTGTACAAAAAGCTTAATATCGGGATGATTCTCAACAAGCCAGCTAATTTTCATAATGTTATCAAACGATTCTCCGGCGTGGAGAGCGGTCAAATTATATTTTTTAAGAACCTCCTCTCTATCAATTGTTTTTTCCTTATGAGGATCACCTAAAAGACTGTTAAACAGCTTCAAATAGCTTTTCTCAAGCATTCCAACCAGTGAAATGACCGTTTTTGCTTGAAGCGTCTCTTTGTACAACCCCTGTTTTAACCATCGTTTCACATAGGAATCAAACATCAGCTTAACAATATCAACATACGGAGTTGTCAGCACTTCGCCACCTGCATCCTCTATTGTCTTTACCAAATTTTGATTCATCATTTCATTGTCACGAACATACATATCTCCAAAAATCGCAACTTTAGTCCTCTTCTTTGTTCTATCGACTTTGATTTTCTCAAACATACGAACAACTCGCTCTAAACCATCATCTTTAGAGTGCCCACTAAGAAAAGAACGATAAAAAATCTCTGTTGCCTGCTCAACTGTTGAATCCGTTTCACCTTTGTTGACTTCATATGGTCGTATATGAGTCGCTATTTTACGCAACATTCCGCCAAAGAAATAGGCAAAATAGGCATCAACGCTTGCCTGAATTGAGATATCATTCAAAGCAACCTCACCTGAATAGACGGTGACATCTCCAAGCCCTTTTCCATGATTTTCAAGAAGCGTTTTGGCAAAATAGGGATACATTCGAATATTACACGCTATCGAAGCGTCAAAAAACCACAGTACCGTCTCTTTTGGATCAAGGTGATGCTTTTTAATATAATCGGCAAAACCTTGATAAATCATATTTTGTGGCAGACATTGACCTGTGTTGGTCGCCGCACCATTCTTTATCGTCTCTTTTGTCATATAGACGGTTCGTGCATCAATACCCTCTTTAATAAAAACAGCCTCAATCAAACGAGAAACAGTCGTATCCCAACTTGGAAGTAGCAATGTTTTTCCCGTAAAAACTGATGAGACATCTTTTTGAAGTTTCACCTCTGGATTGATGATAACTGACTCATTTCTGGCTGGTTTTTGCTTTTTTGCCGCGTGATTCCTAAAGGTTCGAACAGCAGCCTCAATGCGCGTTCCATACCCAACATTTGAATCGTGTTCATCAGTCTCTAAAATCAGATAAGGCTTATTAAAATAGTTCATTATCTTTTTAAAATACTCAAGACCATAAGAGTCTGGACTACACTTAAATGAGGTGACATAGACAGGATAGAGATTGTCAGTCTGTGCTGCAACAAATGCTGATTCCATTATTTTAGCAACATACTTCCAATGAAAGGCATCAAGGAGTTTGTCTATACCCGCAACATCCTCTTCACTGTAGGGAAGCATATCTTGGAAAAAAGTCTTGACACCATGATTATTAAAAAGTGTCGGAATATCCTTGTTTAATCGACGGTCTAGTACATTATAAGGACGACCGAGAAAGAGAATATTAACATCTTTGGCATTTGAGGACTCTCTTTCAAAAAGATTTTGTAGCTCCTCTTGGCGTTTTTTAAACAGCTCGTCAGCCCGCTCGTATGCCGAGGATATCGCCCAGTAGCCCACAGATGGCAGCACTTTTTTAAGAGCCATATAGAGGTTTATTTTTGTTTGAAATTTTCTATGATCAACCACCGGTGAAACGATTTTGTCATGCTTTTCCTCAGAGAGAGCGGAGAGGACAAGCGGTGTGCTAAACTGTATCGAGTAACAGAACTGACGGAGGCGATTTTTCTCTTTCTCTCGTGATGCGAGATAGACGGGAAGAAAGACAATATCAGACTTTTCAGCGATATAATCAACATCTCCATGAAATGCCACCATCGGTGCACAAAATTCACTGGTAACCAGTTTCTTTCCTCTGGCGACAGGCTTCCGTAGGGCATGAGAAAAACGGGTTTTAAAGCCCAGAATATTAAAAAAGTATTTCCAAAGATAGGCGTCTTCTTCAAGGTACAGTGCCGATGGAATACCTATGACAATTTCATCTGACAGCACCTTTTTCTCTACGCCACTTTCAAAAATCCGAATACGCTCTTTCAGCAAATTAAATCCTGATGCGTCAGCCTGTTTAATTGAGGCATCACCATCTCGGCCACAGAGATAGCCAAAGGAAACTTCCTCATCACCAACTGCTATCTTCTTGATTTTACAAGCATTATCGCAAAGATGGCATATCTCCGTTTTGACTACCATCTCTTGATGATAGAGCTCAATTCCTCTGAATGTTGTCTGCCTAATAAGACTCTCTTTTGCGAGCAAGGCGGCTCCGAGAGCACCGGTGAGGTGACAATATTTTGAAACGGTGATTGGTTTCTGTAACTTATATTCAAACGCTGCAATGAGTGCCTTGTTTTTTGCAGTCGCACCTTGAAACATAATGTGGTCGCCAATCGCTGCTACTGTGGCAACTTTTGTCAGATAGTTCTCTCGCACCGAGTGTAAAACAGCGGCAAGAATCTCATTAACTTCATATCCCTCACTGAGGTAATAGTTAAGGTCTCGTTCCATAAAAACGGTGCATCTATCACTTGCAGCAGGCGCCTTCACACCGAGAACTCTCTGTGCATAACTTCGTATTTCACAATCCAATTTTTCAGCTTGCTCTTCAATAAAGCTGCCTGTTCCCGCAGCGCAGACACTATTCATTGTCGAGGATGTTACCATTCCATTTTGCATTGTGGTAAACTTTGCGTCTTGACCACCAATTTCGATGATTGTATCAACCTCTGGATTGATTGAGTAGGCAGCACGAGCGTGGGCAGTTATCTCATCAACAATAAGGTCCGCTCCAATAATCTTGCCGATGAAATTTCGACCAGAGCCAGTTGTTGCCGCTGCGTGAATCTCAAAAGAGACAGCATATTTCTCTCCAATGTGCTCAATAGCCTTAAATAACACCTTAATCGCATGCAAAGGGTCGCCAGATGTGCGAGTGTAGAGTCCAGCAACAACAGTTCCATCCTCAGATGAAATCAACACGGTTTTTGTGCTGGTTGAGCCAATATCAACGCCTAAAATCAGATGTGGATAGTCGGATGGCAGGTTGTAAATATCAATCTCGACCTCTTTTCCACCGGTGTCATCACTAAAAGCGAATGAATCAAGAGATGAAAAGTCTGGATATTCAGACAGTTTTAACTCCAGTGGAGGATATGCGTAGGTGCGCTCTGCAGCAGACTGCATAACGATAGAATCAATCGAAAAAGATGGTTGTGAAGTGAGCTCTTCTGGATGTTCGTCAATATAGAGAAGTGCCGCACCAGTAGCCCCGTATACAAGCGAGTATTCACTGATGACACTCTTTTTTTGAAGAAGCCCATCTATATGTTTCATCACCCCTTCATTCATTGAAACACCGCCAGCAACAATAACCGGTGACTGCAGTTCAATCTCTTCAGGGACAAGTGTATTGACGATATTTTTGGCCATTCCTTTGCAGAGTCCGTCACTGATTTGAGCAACTGAAAAACCCTCCTGTTGCGCGTGAATCAGATCTGTTTTAGCAAAGACGGCACATCGCGTGGCAATCTCTGGAATTTCATCCACATTGCAGAAGGCAAGTTCGCTTAGTGACTGGATACTTTTAAGATTGAGTCGTGTTGCCTGTTGATCAAGAAAGCTGCCAGTTCCCGCAGCGCACGAGGTGTTTGTACGATAACTCTCATAATTTCCATGTGAGTCAAAGGTGATAAGACCAAAATTCTCTCCACCAATAAAAAGTATGGACCCAGGGTTTTCATACTTCTCTTTTACTGCACGAATAACAGAAATTTGCGCGTCATATTTTCCCGTATAATGCACAATAGCAGGCGTTGTCGAAGTAACAGCAATAGCCTCAATTGTCGAAATATCAAACTGCGCAAGCATCTCTGCGAGCTGTAGGCGAGCTTTTCCATGATGAAAGGCATAAAACTGCTTTATAATTTCTCTTTTTCGGTTCATTAAAACGGCAGAAATAGCGACAGAACCAATATCAAGACCAAGAATCGACATCATACTCTCCTTAAACAAAAAAATCTTGCCGAACAGTAGCACCGTTCAGCAAGATTTGCAATTATTCAGAATGATTTTTAGAACTTTTAAATCAGCTTTTTAACTGCGTCTAAAGCAGCACTAAAATTAGGTTCATCAGTGACCTCTTTTACATACTCAACATACTGTACAACGCCCTTCTTATCGACGACAACAACGCCGCGAGAAAGCAGTCGCAATTCATCTAAAACAAAGCCATATTTCAGACCAAAATCAAGACTGTGATAATCAGAAAGTGTGATTGCCTTATCAATTCCTTCCGCAGCACAAAAACGGCCCAGAGCAAATGGAAGGTCAACTGAAAGAGTTAATACAACAACATCACCTAAATCAGTCACCTCTTTGTTAAAAGTGCGAGTCTGATTTGCACAAACGGGAGTATCAATACTTGGCATAATACTCAAAATGCGAACTTTTCCTGCGTTATCTTCAAGTGAAACTGGTGCAAGACCGTTGTTTGCAGCAGTGAAATTTGGTGCTTTATCGCCAACCTTAATCTCTGTTCCAGCAAGTGTTAATGGGTTACCTTGAAATGTTACAATACCTGTTCTTTTTTCCATAATTCTTTCCTCATATTACCATTAATAAGTAGTTAAAAAAACAAAACCAATGACGGTTACGATTCACAATAGCAATAATAAATATAAAAGTCAACTAAATAGGACATCAATGTCTTTAATTATATAGAACGGGGTCAAACTTTAAACACCTTAAAGGTCTCATGCGAAATGGTGTAAATCACAAACAGGCTCATATCATAATCAGGAAAGTCTTTCAAAATATCATTTCCGTATGCTGAAACTTGTGCTATTTCCTCTTCTCTCGCCTTTTTGAGATCGTAAATGCCCTCTTTTTTGGCGTTTTCTTTTGAAAAGTGTTTAAATTCAACAACCCATTTGAGATTTTTGTATTGTGTATGATATTTCCCAAGAAATTCTAAATCGCTTCTGCCGCTTGGATAGTTTGATTCGATATTCAAGACAAAATAAAGAGACAGATAACGGATACATAATTCGTAAAAAGTTGTTCTAAAAAAGTTTTCATTAGCCTTATCAAATGCTTGTGCGGGAATTTGCCCAACATATTCTTTCCAGTAATTTGCAAATATCTTTTTAAGATTTGGCGTTTGTCGAAAGCCTGCAAAAGCATCTGCATATTTGTCTGCAATCATGTCTATATTATTGATTTCATTGTAATAGCTTGCAAATATCGTTTCAAGCGTCTGGTTGGGAAATGTCATTGTTCTTTCATCGTGAAAGGTAAGCATTCCAAGATAGAAAAGTGATACAGGAAATGAACTTGGTTCAAAAAACTGTTTCATATTAAACTTTGATTTGACCATAACACTATCATAGCGAATCTCTCTGTCGTAAATCAGGGTATCAATCATTTTTCTCGCGTTTTCACTACTTCCGGCAAGTCGTTTTACCCAATTTATATCTGTTCTTATATTGTGATCTATAAAATCTTCTGAAATCGTTCCGCCATCCATAACAAATTGCTTAAGAAAAAATGTCAGAATTGTTGAATTATAGAGCGTTTCAGCAGTTGGAGAGAATTTATAGCCGTTGTAATACTTTTTCAGTATTGTTTTAATGACTTCAAAGTGGGTTCTATCAAATTCATACGCTTCAAAAACCGCATCAAGATAGGTCTCCATTTCAGACTGTGTAAAGCCAAGCATTGAGGTAAATCGTTCTTCAAGAGTAATAATTTCTGCAACATTAAAACCGCTAGTCAGATCATCAATCGTAATTGGCAAAACGCCGGTAATATAACAGCGTCTCACCGCGTTGCTTTCAAGCCCCGCCTTTATCACCTTAAAAAAACTCTTCAAAAATGAATCGCCATCAGGATTTGTAATGCTATTATAAAGTCCGTCATTGTGTGATTGAATCAGTTGATTTGTGAAGTTATCGTATTCATCAACGATGATATAGAGTGGCGGAAGATTTTGTTTTTTAATCTCTATTAAAATATTTTCCACAACATCAGCTATTTTGTCACCCTGAGGTTCAAAGTCGTGAAAATAATTTTTATATCTGCTTATGAGTCCACTCAACTCCCCATGACATATATTATTAAAACTCTGCTCGATTATCTCAACGGTCTTTCCTGTTGAAATCTTTGAAAAGTTAAACCGAAGCACCATACAAGAGTTTTTCTCTTCTGTTGGATTTTTTCC
>JAGLDR010000177.1 GCA_023145475.1 bacterium | reverse complement strand
CCTTTCTTGGGTTTGTTATCTATTGGATTTTTGGGAGAAAAAAGACACAGAAAGAGTTTGCACTATTGCACCTCATTGGACGCATTACTAACAGAGAGCTCACCTCAAACACTCTCGAGCAAGAGCTTCTTGATATTGTACACCACCGAGATGGAATTTCAAAAGATAGATTTGACTATTTAGTTGAGCAATCACCAGTACTTGATATTGAATCAGAAATTGATATGAATACTTTTTTTGAGATGATTGCAGAAAAACTTGCAGAGCCACTTGGCATCCAAAAAGAGGAGTTAAGGAAGAAATTTTGTGACAGAGAGAGTGACACCTCAACTGTCTTGCTCCCCTTTCTCTCTGTTCCCCATATTTTGATTGATGGAAATAAGATTTTTCACCTTCTGATTGTACGCTGTAAAGAGGGAATTTCTTTTCTCGGTCAAGATGAAAAAGTTGTCTCAGCATTTGTGATGGTTGGAAGCCGAGATGAACGAACATTCCACCTGCAAGCCCTTGCCGCTGTTGCACAAATCTCCCAGTCACCTGACTTTGAAGAACGGTGGATTGGAGCGAAGTCAGAGCAAGATATTCGAAACATACTTCTCCTTGGTCGTTGGCGACATTAATATTCTTAAAAATTCTTGAAAATTGTCTTTTTTTTTATTAAAATCATAGCGGTTTATGAACTACTCTTCGAGGGGGAGAATATAATGAAACGAACGCCGTTATTTGAACAGCACATTGCACTTGGTGCGACCGTAGGAGATTTTGGTGGATGGGAGATGCCACTTTGGTATTCAACAGGACAAATCGGTGAACATGAGATTACAAGAAAAGCTTGTGGCTTGTTTGACATTTGTCACATGGGTGAATTTGTCGTCAAAGGAAAAGACTCTCTTGCCTTTTGGCAAAAGCTTCTTTCTAACAATGTTGAAAAGATTGTTGATGGGCAGGCTCAGTATAACTTTATGCTCAATCCTGAAGGTGGCGTTATTGATGACTGCATCCTCTATCGCTACACAGCAGAACACTGGATGCTTGTTGTTAATGCAGGCACACAAGATGGTGATTTTGAGTGGATGAAACAAAATACTTTTGGTGATGTTACGATTGATAATATCAGTGAAAAAATGGGTAAAATCGACATTCAAGGCCCGACTGCTCCAAAAGTAATTGCCGATCTTGTTGGCAGAGAGACAATTGAAAAGATGAAGTTTTTCCGTTTTCTTCCTGAAGTAATGATTGACGGGAAACCAGTTATTTTAAGTCGGACAGGATATACTGGCGAAATTGGCTTTGAAATTTATTGTAATATCAATGATGCATCTGCACTGTGGGACGCTCTTTTGAAAGCGGGCGAAAAACACGGTCTTGCAGCTGTTGGACTTGGTGGAAGAGACACATTGCGTATGGAGGCAGGATTGCCATTGCATGGGCATGAAATTCGCCCAGACCTTCCTGCTGTTGGGACACCATGGTTTTTTGCAATCGATATGAATACCGAATTTACTGGCAAAAAAGCACTCGAAGATAACGAGGGCTCACTTTTTGTCTACTCGGTAATCGTTGAAGGACGAAGAAAGCCGGGCGACCATGCAGAAGTACTGTGTGAAGAGAGTGTTATTGGAGAGATGACAAGTTCTATTCTTGCTGTTTCACTTGAGAAAAAGCCAGCAGGCTTTATTCGAGTCAACAAAAAATTTGAAATTGGTGATGTAGTTACCCTGAGAAACAGCAGAGGAAAACTGTTTAAGGGAGAAATCGTTGCAACCCCTGTTTTAAAGGGAACTTCCCGCAAGAAAATGAGTGTAATGTTGGATAAATAGGTTATAAACA
The DNA here is from genome assembly GCA_023145475.1 of bacterium. Taxonomy (GTDB): domain Bacteria; phylum UBP6; class UBA1177; order UBA1177; family JAGLDR01; genus JAGLDR01. The sequence goes on along the minus strand of JAGLDR010000177.1, from coordinate 13,855 downwards.
ATTTTTTTAGGAGAGAGACAATGACAAAATTTCCAGAGAATTTGAAGTATGCAAAATCACACGAGTGGGTTCAGAAACTTGATGATCGTTTTCGTGTTGGCGTATCAACCTTTGCTGCTGGCAGCATGGGCGATGTTACCTTTGTAGAGCTTCCTGAAGTAGAAGATGATGTTGATGCTGAAGATTCTCCCTGCGTTATCGAAACAGTAAAATCATCAGAAGACATTATCAACCCAATTACCGGAACAGTTGCTGCAATAAATGGTGAGCTAGAAGATACACCTGAGACAGTAAACTCAGATTGCTATGGCGACGGCTGGTTGTACGAAGTAAAAGGAACCGATGCGAGCGAATATGATGCTCTTATGACTCCTGAAGAGTACACAAAATATGTCGCTTCACTTGAAGATTAGTTTGCAATACCACTGGGGAGCGTAAGGCTCCCTTTTTTTTCTTGAGACTTCCACAAGTCTCGTTCTAGGAGGGGAAAAATGAGATATTTACCGATTACACCAGAAGATCGAAAAGCAATGCTCGATAAAATTGGTGTAGCATCAGTAGAAGAGCTTTTTAACTCTATTCCTGCTGATGTAAAACTTACAAAAAAGTTAAACCTTCCGGACGCTATGAGTGAACCGGAATTGCGTCGCTATTTTGCTGCTCTTGCAAAAGAAAATAGTGGCTCAGAGATGCTCACCTTTTTAGGTGCAGGCGCATACAGACACACCTCACCTGCTCATATCGACCAACTCTTATTGAGAAGTGAATTTTATACTGCATACACCCCATATCAACCAGAAGTAAGTCAAGGAACGCTGCAATCTATTTTTGAATTTCAGACAATGGTTGCCGACCTTTTTGATATGCATGCTTCAAACGCGTCAATGTATGATGGCGCTACTGCTGCTGCAGAGGCCGCTTTGATGGCAACAAAAATAAAGAAAAAACGAGATAAACTGGTTATTGCATCTTCAATGCATCCTCAGTATATTGAGACTATTCGGACCTACACAGCACATTTTGTTAAAGAGATTGTCTTGCTTGAGATAGACCCAAAAACAGGTATGACATCAACTGACGAGCTCGCAAAAATTGATGAGCAAACTATTGCTGTTATGTTCCAATACCCTAACTTCTTTGGCGTTATTGAGGATGGAAAAGCTATCTCAGAAAAAACCAAAGAGATGAAGGCACTGCTTATTCCCGTTGTCATTGAAACAACTGCTCTTGCTATTTTACAGGCACCTGGTGAACTTGGTGCTGATATTGCCGTTGGCGAAGGTCAGCCACTCGGTATTCCTGTAAACTTTGGTGGCCCTGGTGTTGGACTTTTTACCGCATCAGAAAAACTGGTAAGAAAAATGCCAGGAAGACTGATTGGTGAGACAAAAGATAAAAACGGCAACGACTGTTTTGTCCTTACTCTTGCTGCAAGAGAGCAACATATTAAACGCGAAAAAGCGACATCAAATATCTGTTCAAATCAAGGACTTATGGCACTTGCCGCAGGCATTTATCTTGCCTCAATGGGTCCAAAAGGACTTGAGAAGGTTGCACTGATGAATGTGCGAAGAGCGGAAAAACTTAAAAAGATGCTTGTTGAACAGACAAACTGCGAAATCGCATTTAGCGGACCAACATACAATGAGTTTTCATTGATGACGCCAATAAAAGCGAGTGAGTTTGCCAAGAAAATGGAAGAAAAAGGCATCGTTGCTGGTCTTCCAATTGACAAGTACTACCCTGCTCTAGACAACACTTTGTTGGTCACTGTGTCAGAGTTGCATACCGATGAAGAGCTTGAGAACTTTGTTTCAGCAACCAAAGAAATTACAGGAGGTGCCAAATGAAATATCCAGGCATCACAGATCTAAAAATGGCTGAAGGTCTTATTTTTGAAAGAAGCCATGCCGGCCGTCAAGCATACAGCCTGCCAGAAGAGAATTTAGAAGGCGTACTTGATGCAATTCCCGCAAATATGAGACGCACCGCAGTGTTGCCACTTCCTGAAGTGAGTGAAGGCGATGTGGTAAGACACTATACAATTCTTTCGACCTACAACTTCAGTATCGATCACGGATTCTATCCACTAGGTAGCTGTACAATGAAGTACAATCCAAAAATCAATGAAGAGATTGCCCGTATATCCTCTTTTTCTCAGTTGCATCCTGAAATGCCAACTCACCTTTCACAAGGTGCGTTGAAAGTTATGTATGATATGCAAAATATGCTGAGTGAAATCGGTGGATTTGCTGCAACAACTCTCAACCCTGCTGCTGGCGCGCACGGCGAATATGTAGGAATTGGTGTTATTCGTAAGTACTTTGACGAGAAGGGTGACACCAAACGGACAAAAGTTATCATTCCAGATAGTGCACACGGAACAAATCCAGCATCAACAACCCTTCATGGATATGATGTTATTCTTCTTGAAAGCGACGAACATGGAAAGATATCACTCGACACTTTGCGTGAGAAACTTGATGATACCGTTGCTGGAATTATGCTTACAAATCCAAACACTCTCGGTGTTTTTGAAAGCGACATTCTTGAAATTACCAAAATGGTTCACGAAGCTGGCGCACTTGTCTATGGTGATGGCGCAAATATGAATGCACTGCTTGGCAAGGCTCGTCCTGGCGATATGGGCATTGATGTTATGCACTACAATCTCCATAAAACTTTTTCAACACCTCACGGTGGCGGTGGACCAGGCTCTGGCCCTGTTGGCGTTGTTGAAAAGTTAATTCCCTATCTTCCAAATCCATTTGTTGCTAAAAAAGATGACGACACCTTTGTGTTTGCCGCTTCAGACCGCAGTATGGGTATGGTTCGTAGTTTTTATGGAAACTTTGCCGTTATTCTTCGTGCCTATGTCTATATTCTTGAATATGGCAATCAGCATCTTAAAGAGATTGCTGAAAATGCAGTTCTCAATGCAAACTATATCAAAGCTGCCTTGAAAGATACCTACCATGTTGCATACGAAAGCGATACACTACACGAAGTTGTCTTTAACGATCAAGATATGCCAAATCATGTAACAACGCTTGATATTGCAAAGGCATTGATTGATAGAGGATTCCACCCACCAACCATCTATTTCCCACTTATTGTTCATGGTGCTTTGATGGTAGAGCCAACTGAAACTGAATCAAAAGAGACAATGGATGCGTTTATTGATGCTATGAAAGATATTCGTAAGCAAGCTGAAGTAAATCCTGAAAACATCCTCAATGCTCCACTCAAAACAAGAGTTGCTCGACCAGATGAGACACTTGCTGCACGGAAACCTGTGCTTACACACTGTACAACTGACTTTTGTGAAAGATAAAATCTAATGAATGAAGGCTCTTTCTAAAAGAGCCTTTCTCTTTTTAAAAAATTAAAAATGAGAGACTCTTCTCGCTTCAAGATACTCTTTTGTATATCTTCCTCCGCCCTCTCTGATAGTGAGCGACTCTGGCGTTGATGCAAATAGCTCTTTAGAGCCAAGGTGCCCAAGTGCAGTCAACATAATCACACTCTCTTTTGATGACGATGGATAGATTATTACCGTCCTCACAATCTCAAGATTATTGTGGGTGGCATAGCGCTCTATTTTATCAAATGACTGGGTTGGGTAGACCGTAACAAAAAGGCCATCATCACTCAAATGTTTTGCTGCAAAAGAGATATAATCACCAATGTTTCCATGCAGTTCAAACATCGACACTGCTCGCATTCTATCATCTGGCAATATCCCTGCATCTTCAGGAAAATAGGGCGGAGATGTTGAAATCAGCGGCACCATTTCAAACAACTGTGGTGGCTGAAAGGTACGCAAATCACCTTGTGAAATATCAAAACGGGCTTGCAATCCATTCGCCTGCAAAGAGCGGCGACACAAAGAGACCTTCTCAGAAAGCACCTCAACTCCCACTCCACGCAAAGAGGGCATACAGGCAAGGAGAATCATCGGAACGCTGCCAAGTCCACTCCCAAGATCAATAAAATGGTCTGGGGGCCTATTTCGCAACAATAGCAGGGCAAACCACGCAACAAGCATATCATCTGTTGAATAGCGATAGCCATATCCGTCAGGCTGCATAATAATAAAGTCATCGGAAAGAGAGTCGATGCGTTCTTTAGACTGTAAAAGAGTGGTTGCAATTGCTCGTGGAGAGCTAGTCATCTGGTTTATCACCCATATCATCTGCATATTTAGTCACACTATTTCGACCATTTTCTTTAGAAAAATAGAGTGCAGTATCGGCAGTTTTCACCAAATCCCCACCATTCTTTGCACGATCAGGAAAGACAGAAACCCCAAAAGATGAGGTAATGGACAAGTTATTTCCATCGGCAGGAATGCGTGAATCTTGAATATTCTTACGCAACTTATCGGCAAGCTCATACGCACCTTCAATAGGCGTATTATGAAGCACAAGCACAAACTCCTCACCACCATACCGCGCGGCAATATCAACCTTGCGGATGCTTCCTTTTAAAATTCTTGCCATAAAACGGATGACATCATCGCCCGCCTTGTGTCCATAGGTGTCATTCACCTTTTTAAAGTGGTCAATATCGAGCATAACAAGTGAAAGAGGCTGTTTTGTACGAGATGCTTCTGCACTCATTCTATCAATAGTTTCTTGAAATGAGCGACGATTTTGCAAGCCGGTCAATCCATCGATATTTGAAAGTTCTTCAACCTTTTCATACATCTCAATGTTGTTAAATGCCACAGCCAACGCCTGGGAAAGCAATTTGACAGAATCGACATGTCGATTGAAATCTTTCTCTGCTTTTTTAGACATAAAAAGTGAGATAGTTCCCTTCGCCTTTTCATTGTAAACTAGACGAACACTGTATGCTGACTCACACCTGTTCAACTCTTCAAAAGAGGGCTCTTGAAAGAGTCGTTTATCCTCTTTGCGATGATCAACATCCTTAACATAATGGGTTGTTCCCAACTTGCCATCGAGCAATTTTGTAATCAAACTCTCTTTATTAATTGATCCAACAGCCGTTCGTGCAATCGAGTCAAGTGACAAAAGTCCATCATCACCAATAACCATCTGCTTATAGAGAAATGCTTCGTGAGAATCATCTTTTGCAACGGTAATTAAAATCGCAGAAATTTCTGATTCTAAGGTAAAAAGAGACCACGCACCAGCTTTTAAAACACTCTCTCTCTCAAATGCATCTAAAATCTTCTTTGTTCCTTGATAGAGTCGCTCTTTATTCTTGCGTTCTTGCAAAATATGGCTGAAAGTCTCGCCCATTTTCAAAAGTTCAATGATTTCCCGTCGTACTGGGCGCAACTCTGCTGCAATCTTATTGCGGTGCAAACCCTTGTCGGCATCAATAACAATAACATATTCAGGTGAGGATGTATGCATCTCCTCATCAAATAGATTGATAGGATAGTAGACTCGAACCTCAAACCCTGGCATCATTGGCAAATCATCTTTTTCACCGAGAACAGTTGAACAGGTTGAAACAACTCTATCGGTAACTGCTCGGCGAATGAGCCCCTTCAATGCAAACGATTGCTCACTGTCAAAAAGTTGAGCCTGCTCATTAGGAAGCAGTTTTATCAACTTAATAGAGATGGTAGTCGAGCCAAAGGATGTCATCCTCGAAAAATAACTTCGAAGCGGCAAGAAAGGGTCAGCAACCGCCACATCGCCCTGCTCGCTCACTATTGGAACAACCTCTTCTTGCGCTGTAGACTTAGACAAAAAACGAGAGAATCGACTTCTTTTTGAATAGAAATAGACTGTTGCAGCCGCAAGAACAAAAACACCATAAAGATAGAAGTGAGTTTGATTGTGAACATCACCTTGAAAAACCAGAGTTCCCAACGCTGAAGCAACAAAAAGAAAGAAGTGCACTTCACCCATCGCAACTGTGTAGGGCAACGCTAAAAAGAGCAGTGGAACAAGCGGACTTCCCATCCCTCCAGTCACCACAACAAGAGGCGGAATATATGCAGGAAGAGCAAGTGGAGCTTTTTCAACAAGATAGAGATATAGTAACAAAATAAAGTAGAGCCCCCACAAAACAATCAAAAAACTTGTGGAGCTTTTTAGATGCTCTGAAAGAAAAATAAAGAGCAAGCCAAGAGCATACGGCAGTAGTGCTGAGTTAATTATTTTTGTCATTATTTCCATCTTCTTGTCGGTTATCAATATCATCAGCATCATCTTGCTGTCTAATTATAAACTGATCTTTTCGTATGATATCATACCTCTCCCGCAAAAGCCGCTCGGCAGCCTTTGGATTGGTATTAAACTCTTTTATCTGCTCTTTAGTTCTATGTACCGTCTCTTTCCCCTGTTTCGAGGTAGCACTTAACTTCTCGATTACATCACTGTTTTTTTGAATGTCACTCTGTGCAAAATAGATATCTTTTGCAAGATAAATTGCGACAACAATAAAAAGAATCGACGGAATAATATATTTTATCTTTCCATTCATTTCAAGCTCCTTGTTGCTATTGCAATGTTGGTAAAATGTAAGTTTTTCAACAAATCCAACACTTGAGTCACCGCACCGTGTGTTGTTGCCAAATCGGCTTTAATAACAACAAGATACCGTTTCCTCTGTCCGCTGTCAAATTTCAACAAATCTTCTTTTAAATTGTCAATCGAGGTATACGCTACATCATCAAGATAGAATCCACCATCTTTATCAACAATAATCGTAAATTTCTCTTCACTTTTCACCGCATCACCGGAAGAAGCTTGAGGTAAATCAACAGAGATTCCAGACTCTTGCACAAAAGAACTCGTTAACGAGAAAAAGATAAGAAGGGTAAACAAAACATCAACTAGAGCGCTAATATCAATGCTAAAACCCTCTTTCTTTGGTCTTTTAATGCGTAGTGTCACACTACTCTCCTGTCAAGGGGAGTGCTATTGTAAAAATCAAAAGCAGTGGCCAAAGTGGGAGAGGCAACAAAAGATATATTGAGGCAAAAATCCAAAAATACTCCCACGATAAAAACGAAAGCTGAGAGCGAATTAAGACCATCTTATCAAGCAGCGGATCTTTAATTCCCGCAATAATAATCAGTGAATAGAGTGAAAGAAGCGTCATCAATATTCCAGCAGCAAGGGGCGACGCTGACATTGCAACAGGAAGCATCGAAACCGTAAGAAGTGCCGGCACAAAACGCATGAATTTCTTCTTTACCCTTTCGCCCTTTGGAACAACAGAGAGCATAATACGAAGCACAGAAAAAGAGAGAAGTGTTATAAAAAGAATCACAATCGTCGCAAGTGGCATCCGAAAAAAGCCAGCAGCAGTAACAAGAACAACTTGTAAGAACACGAAAAGTTGCGCAACAACTTGGGGCGTAACACTTTCAAAAGAAAAGATGTTCAAAACGGTAACACGCCCAATCATATCAAAGAATTGTGCAACAGCAGAGCGCTCTTCCGAAGAGCGTGAAAACTCAAGAAGACGATTCTCTGCCTCTTTTTTCATTCCTGGAGTATCGACATCTTGCCAGAGCATTCCCGTCATATCCACAAACGAAAATTTTCCCGATTCAATCAGTGCACTCATCCCATCAGAGATAGAGGCGTCACCTGTCTTCTTCTTTGTTGCTTCAATTGCTTTAAAAATTGTCCATCTACATAAAAACATTCCAGTATCTATGCAGTTATATGCTTGCAACCCTTTGCCAATATGAGTAATCTTCTGCTCTTCTACAAATACTTTTGTAGCATCATCTAAATCAAAAACGCCATCAATATCAGCATCTGTCGCTAAAACTGCGCCATTTCCTTTCAGTTGCGCTTCCGCCTTTTCAAGAAATGCTACTCCCCAGCCATCTTCAAAAATATGGTCAACCATCGTCAAAACAAATGGTTTTTGGTTGTCAAGCAACGGTTTTGCAGCAAGCAAAGAGAGTCCATTACTCTTTCTGTATTCACTGTTTTCAACTGTAAAAACTTCAGGATGTTGCTCTTCTAAGAAAGTTTCCACCATCTCTTTTTTATATCCAACAACTACAACAATCTTTTTAATGCCAGCTTGTTGCAAGATGGTAATCACTCGTGATATCAGAGGCATACCAGCAACTGGCATAAGTGATTTTGGTGAACTGTCCCCACCCTTTGTGAGACGAGAACCAAGGCCTGAGGCCAAAATAACAGCTTGAGTAATCATTCTTTTTCCTCTTCTTTACAAAATAAAAGTACCATCTCTGTTAACGCTGAAAGTGATTTTGAGAGACCAGTGAAAGGGTAATGCTCTTCTAAAAACGCAAGAATCTTCTCTCTTTCGGGTATCTTCAGACACTCGCTCTCTATCATTGGATAGATAACTTCAATCAGCATATCTGCTGTCGGAGCATTCACCCAAATCGAGCCATCAAGTGATTTGAATCCACAAACAGGTAATTTAAATAACCTCTCAGCCATTACATCTCCTTATTATCCGTGGACGAATGCCATTCGCCCCTACTTTATTCCTAAATCCTTATTCATCATCTCGTCAACCTCTTTGATATAATGAGGCAGTTTCTCAAACTCTTTTGAGCGTAACAAGAATCGAGTAAAAAAAGTATAAACACTCATCTCAAGCAACAAAACATCAAGCAACCACGGCTCGCCTGTTACAACGGTAGCAACAATCCCCGCAAGCATCAGTATTCCGCCTGCTATCGTAAAAAACTTCAATGCGAAGGTGAACTTCCGTCCATAGTGTGCCATAAAAGGAAAAAATGATAGATTTCCATAACTTATAATAACGACAAGCGGCACAGCGGCAATCTTAAAATAGGGAAGATACTGTAAATGTGAACCTAAAACAGCAACCAAAAAGAAAGCAGAAACAGGGCGTGGAACACCCAGCCAAAAGCCAGGATATTTAATGGTATAGGTATTATTTCTTGCAAAACGGATGCACCCAGTTATCAGGGGAATAGCACCCATTATCACAGCAAAATAGACATTTACTTTGAGATAAAAGGCATAGACAATAAATGCGGGAGCAACTGAATAACTAATTAAATCAGCCATATTATCAAATTCTGCACCAAATTTATTAGTCCTTCCTGTCCACTTTGCTACCTTGCCGTCCATATGGTCAAATACAAACGCAAGTGGAATAAAGTACATTGCCATCTGCAAATGACCCTGCAACGCAAGGAGAGAGGCAGAAAAACCCACAAAAATATTACCAATAGTCACATAATCTTTTGCAAAGAGAATCTTCAAAGCATTTCGCCATTCAGGAATGAGAAGAACGGTGAGAATTCCCACTATATTTGCTCCAAAATCAAGCCACGAAGCATGACGATAGGAGAGAAAGAGCTGCGCCCCTTCATGAATAGCTGCAATACTCACTAAAATAGAGAAATTATAGAAAAAAGAGTGTCTCTTTTGAGCGGTAGTTACAAAAAAATGGGCAAGTAACAAAAAGAGATAGATGTGAATTGCTAAATCCCCGTGACTCGTATGATAACTCAGGGGAAGAGGATATACACCGATAACAAAAAGCGCAATGAGATAGATTAAGAAAAGGCCTCGATTAAACAAAATCTTTCGCATCACTGCACCTTATCCTTTTTTGATTTCGAAGAGGTTTCAGAACCTTGCATTTCAAGAATTGAACGAGGGAGAAGGGAGTCAAGAAGTTTATCAGGAGACGAGAGGATAGACTTTGAACGAAAATAGCTGCTTTTCATCAACAAAGCATCTTCAAGAAAAATTGAAAGGCCATACAAAACAGCCATCACAACCGCCTCACCAGGGCTTGTTGTCAATCGCACATCGCTATCTTTCACGCCAGATATCAAAATAATGCCCTCTAGCTTTCCTTGGCTGTTTTCCATTATTTGTATTTCATCTACACTCATCTTCCCTTGTTCAATCAGAGTAGTCAAAAGAGATGCATAGGGATTCTCACCTTGCATAAATATTCCTGCTGGAGTCGCGACAGATGCGGTATTCTCAGCAATTGAGACAGGAAAACTCCGTTGTTTTTCATCATCTTTTAACACAAAGAATGGCTGAGTTACCGTCTGATCCACCGCAAGTCCACCAACATTCATCTCTACAAACCGCATACTGTTCCTCTCATTGTATTATCAAGTATCTCTGTAATTTTCACCGTTACAACATCTCCTTTTTGCAACGACTTATCGCCTACAAAATGGACAATCAAATTGTGTGGAGTACGCCCCATCAAGGTGTCGCTTTTTGGGCTATTTCCATCAACCATTACTTCAAGTTCACTGTGTAGAAATCGGCTGCGAGCCTCTTTCATAATCTTTTTTTGTTCGTCTAAAAGTAGATTGAGCCTGCGCAACTTCTCTTTTGCGGGGGTCACATCTTCTAGCTTTTCAGCACTTGTTCCCGGTCGAGGAGAATAGACAAAGGCAAAAAGCGAGTCATATCTCACCTCACGAATAAGTGAAAGTGTCTGCTCAAACTGCTCAAGTGTTTCGCCAGGAAAGCCAACAATAAAATCACTGCTAATCCCGATATTCGGCAAAACAGAGCGCATAAGAGCCATCTTTTTAAGGTATTCTGCTCGGCTGTATCCTCTTCGCATCTGCGTAAGAATTTCATCACTGCCCGCTTGAGCAGGAAGGTGCAAATAGGGCATCAGTTTTGGAATATCAACAAAAGTTTTTGCCAGCTTTTCATTAAAATCTTTAGGATGGCTCGTTACAAAACGAATTCTTCTCAGTTGTTTAATCTCAGCAACGAGGAAGAGCAAATCACTAAAATCCATCTTGTTTTCATCATCTCTATAGCTATTCACATTCTGTCCAAGTAGCGTTATTTCACGCACACCCTGACCTATCAACACTTTGATTTCATTTATAATATCGTCAGAACTACGACTTACCTCTCGTCCGCGTACAAATGGAACGATACAGTAACTACAAAAATTGTTGCAACCATGCATAACCGTAATAAATGCAGAGTGAGTTTTATACGGACTCGCAAATGATTGTTCGGGAAAAAGCTCTTTTTCGTGTAGCGAGCTCTCCTCGGTAAAGACCTGAGGAAAATCGTTGCTTTCAGCGACTTCAGGAATCAAATATTCCTGACCAGGACCAAAAACAGCATCAACAACACGGGCTTTTTTTATAATATCCGCTCCAACCTGTTGCGCAACACATCCCATCACAAACACTTTTGCATCTTTTTTCTGCTTTAGAGGGACAAAGCGCCCAACGGTACTAAAAACTTTTTGCAGAGGTTTTTCACGCACACTGCATGTGTTAACAATCAGCAAATCCGCATCAGAATCATCATCTGTTGACTCCCATCCACGAGCAATAAGCAGTGTTGCGACACGCTCACTGTCATAGCTGTTCATCTGACAACCGAATGTACGGATAAAAAACTTTCGAGACACCAATAAACTCCACTAAAAAAGTTCTCGTTACTATATTATACCGCACGCACTTGTCAACTGCTAAAAAACTAAGAGTGTTTTTTCTTGCGAATAGCAACAAATCTTTCTATAATCGCGCGAGCTTTTTTGTAAGGAGATAAAATATGAAAGCAAAAATAACCGTTATCGGTCTTGGGTATGTTGGTCTTCCACTGGCTGTTGAATTTTCCGCGCACTATGAAACTGTGGGATACGACATTAACAGCACAAGAGTTTCTGAACTAAACAAGGGGCTTGATAAAACTCTTGAAGTTGAAAGCGAGCGATTGAATCGGGCGCTTAATGGTGAGAATGGTCTTCCTGGATTTATGTGCAGTGACAAACTGAGTGACATCAAAGACAGCAATATTTATGTCATAACCGTTCCGACACCTATTGATGAATACAAACAACCCGATTTAAGCCCGCTCATCTCAGCAACCAAGCTGGTTTCTAAAGTGTTGGCCAAAGACGACATCGTCATCTATGAAAGTACCGTCTATCCTGGTTGCACAGAAGAGATTTGCGTTCCTCTTTTAGAAGAGGGTTCAAAATTGGAGTTTAACAAAGGATTTTTCTGTGGCTTCTCTCCAGAGAGAATCAACCCAGGCGACAAAGTTCATACCGTTACGACAATAAAGAAAATCACCAGCGGAAGTACGCCAGCAACAGCAGACAAAGTTGACGCACTTTACAATACAGTCATCACCGCAGGAACGCATAAAGCACCATCAATGAAGGTCGCTGAAGCAGCAAAGGTTATTGAAAACTCTCAACGAGATGTCAACATCGCCTTTGTTAATGAGCTTGCAGAGATTTTTGACAGATTGGATATTGACACACTCGATGTCCTTGAAGCTGCCGGAACAAAATGGAACTTTTTGCCATTCAAACCGGGACTTGTCGGTGGACACTGCATCGGTGTTGATCCATACTATTTGACACACAAGGCGCAAGCAGTTGGCTATGACTCACAAGTTATTTTGAGTGGACGACGCATCAACGACAATATGGGTATTTTTGTTGCAAATAAAGTGATTAAACTGATGATTGCAAAAGGAATCCGTATCAAAGATGCAAATGTTCTCGTTCTTGGAATGACATTCAAAGAGAACTGCCCAGACATTAGAAACTCCCGCGTTATTGATGTCATCAAAGAGCTTGATGAGTTCGGTTGCAATGTCGAAATATGTGATCCAATGGCTGATGCAGAAGAGGTAAAAAAAGAGTATAGTGTTGACCTTTTGCATGGCAATAAAGATTTGAGAAAGAGCGGCTACGATGCGGTCATTCTTGCCGTTTCACATACACAATTTTTAGAGCTTGATTTCAAAAAATTGCGCGCTAAAAAATCGGTATTATATGATGTGAAAAGCTTCCTCCCTCGTGATATTGTTGATGGCAGATTATAGATGAAACAAAAGGTTGCACTCATCACCGGCATAACGGGACAAGATGGCGCATATCTTGCTGAATACTTGCTTGAAAAAGGGTACAGAGTTCACGGAATCAAGCGGCGAAGCTCTCTTTTCAATACCACACGAGTAGATCATCTCTATCAAGACCCACACGATGACAGCGTCCAATTTTCACTGCATTATGGTGATTTGACTGACACATCAAACATTGTGCGGATTGTACAAGAGACGCAGCCCGATGAGATTTACAATCTCGGCGCTCAATCACATGTCCAAGTCAGTTTTGAAACACCAGAATATACGGCTCAAGTCGATGCAACGGGAACACTGCGACTGCTTGAAGCTATTCGGATTTTAGGATTGCAAGAAAAGACAAAATTCTATCAGGCATCAACCTCAGAGCTGTTTGGAAAAGCCCAAGAAGTTCCACAAAGTGAATCAACACCATTCTATCCACGCAGCCCCTACGGTGTTGCAAAGTTATACGCCTACTGGATAACGGTAAACTACCGTGAGTCATACGGAATATTCGCATCGAATGGCATCCTGTTTAACCACGAGTCACCACGCAGAGGCGAAACATTTGTAACAAGAAAGATAACGCGGGCAGCAACAAGAATTGCACTTGGTTTGCAAAAAAAGCTCTATCTAGGGAATTTGAACGCAAAAAGGGATTGGGGCCACGCAAAAGACTATGTCAAAGCGATGTATGCAATGCTTCAGCACTCAAAAGCTGACGATTTTATTGTTGCAACAGGCATAACGACCTCTATCCGAGAATTCTCACAGAAAGTATTTGGTGAACTCGGGGTTCAACTGAGGTTTGAAGGCGAAGGAATCGACGAGAAAGGTATCGTCAAAACAGTTGATGCACAAAAAGCACCTGCATTGAAAGTTGGCGACTGCGTCATCGCAATTGATGATCGCTATTTTCGCCCAGCAGAAGTTGATCTATTGCTTGGAAATCCTGAAAAAATACACACAGAACTTGGATGGAAACCGCAGTACACTCTTGATGGCTTAATCGAAGAGATGGTCACATCTGA
>JAGLDR010000176.1 GCA_023145475.1 bacterium | reverse complement strand
TTGTCAACGATATTACCATCATAAATTAGCCCCTCTGTTAATACTGTCCACTTCCATTCTCCAACTTTGGCATAAAGGACATATCCCGTATTGAGACTGATAGCTTTGTGCTTTATTTGTATCACAACCCACGTTTCTCCTACGATAGGAGGATAAGTAAATGCTGACTGATACTCTTTATCAGTGTATATTACCTCATATTTATAATTTGTTCCTGATCCTGATGCTGAGATAATATAAGAGTTATAGTTTTGATCTCTTTGATAGTTTGCGTCTGTTGCTTCAAAAATAAATCTATCATTATCATATCCGGCCTGTACCGCATTTCCAATTTGATGAAAGGTCTCATCTTTTACATTGTATTCTGTTATTATCATACCTGGATACTCTTCTCCTGCCCATGTGCCCAAATGTAATCCTGCTCTATCTTTATAAAGTTCAAGATCTCTTACTATTCCCACTGATGTCGACCACTCTTTAGGGGAGACTTGAATATCACACATGTGTGTCTCCCACATTACGCTTGTCTCTGGGTAATAATAGGGCTTCATGGTCATTTTACATGGCCATGGATAGCATGTTTGACTCGCTTTATAATGAGTATAAATACCGAAATTTGACCATTCCCACAAATTCCTAACACAATGTGGGTCATTTTCTGTTGGGGTGTCACACCCCTTTCTACAAAAGTGAACTTGCCCTGAATCATCTTTAAAGGGAAACCCTGCTTTTCGAACATTATCTCGATCTTTTAAAGAAAGACATACTGGTTCTTGATCTTCGTCCGTTAAAAAATCATAATCGGGTAGAATATCACAGTCATAATCGGGTACTTCGAGAACCTCAGCGTCCGTGTCGCGATCAGTGTTTGGTGAATCGGAATCAGCAACCAAATCAGAATCACTGTCTGACAGAGATGAATCGTTGTCTGAATCTGTTTGTGGTTTTGTATCAGAGCAAGCGGAACAGGAGAGAAGAAAAAGCAACAGGACTGCAACAAGGGGTCTGGTCCCGCCGACTTGTCCGGCGTAGTTCTCGGACGAAGACGGATGATTCTTGACAGAGGCATATGCCCATTTGCTGAATAAATTCATCTTGGTAAACATGTAAACCTCGCTCAGTTTTTTCGATTAATAAGATTTACCACAACCTTTACAATAATATCTTTTTCAGCAGGTTTTGACTCCGCAATCATAAGTGTAATGGCGGCAAGAGCATTATCCGCAATTCTTTTCGAACCGTCAGGAGTGTATAATAATTTGTTTCTACTAAGAAAATAGAGAAATACTGCAGCCGCAATTCTTTTATTCCCATCCAAAAAAGCATGATCTTTAACAATAAAATAGAGAAGATGTGATGCTTTCTCTTCAATGCTTGGATAGAGTTCATCTCCTCCAAATGTTTGATAAATATTCCCAAGCGCACCTTTGAAGCTTTCATCTTTCTCTCGTCCGAATAGCCCCGTATCAAACTCTTTTATCATCTCATCTACAATTTCTCGCGCCTCTTCGTATGTCAGAAAATACGATTCCCCTTTGGTCGTATCAGATATTTCAATTGATTGATGGTCGTAGCCATCAAGAATAGAGAGTCCATAGGAAAAATCAGCAACAACTTTTACAAGCTCTTTGGTCTGGTCAAACTCAATTTTTTGATGTGCTATAGTATTTTCAAGAAGAGAAATAGTCTTTTGCAAGTCAAAAAGCTTCGTGGCTTCATCTTTCAGTCGCTTTTCATTCAGTGCATATCCTTTAATAAGGTATTCTTTCAGGACGGATGTTGCCCAAATCCTAAATTGAGTACCTCGTCTGGATTTCACACGATAACCAACAGAGATAATGACATCAAGATTGTAAAAAGTTACAGGTTTATCGGAATTTGCAATATGCATTTTTTGCATATTACTTTTTTCATCTAACTCTTTCTCCTTGAAAACATTGCGAATATGACGAGACAACACAGATTGATCTCTATCAAACAACTCCGCCATCTGTTTCTGTGTCAACCAAACGGTTTCGTTCTCAAGAGTTACATCAATAGCGGCTGTTCCATCTTGGGTCGTGTAAATAATGATGCCTGATTCCATTGTTTTCTCTCCAAAACAGTGAGCAAAGAAACAGTCTAACAAGCTGATATTTCTAAGTCAACCTAAAAAGTTCTTTATGACAAAAAAATGATATTTTTTCTAACACAATGCATATTGTAGAGGAATCCGCCTTCGTCTGAGAACTATCCGTCTTCGTCCGAGAATTACGCCGGACAAGTCGGCGGGACAAGTGACCCCATCCTATTTAATTCCCACCGTTCTGTGATATTATTTCTCAAACGGACACATCCCTGTTGATTTACAGTAACATTCCAAATCTCGGAGTGCTGCTATTGATCCTGATGGCATTTTCCATAGATGATATTTGTCATCAAATGAGCTATATCCCATATCATACCTGCCATACATATCTGGAGTCGTTGTAGGACAGTAACTTTTCATTGTATCAA
>JAGLDR010000175.1 GCA_023145475.1 bacterium | reverse complement strand
CCCCAATTATCCCACTCCCAGATATTTCTCACGCATTGCGGGTCTGTCTCTGTTGGTGTGTCACATCCGGGACGACAAAATGTCGGTTTACCATCTTTATCTTTAAAAGGAAACGGTGTTTTGATAACATTCTCGGAAATGCGAAGGTCAAGACAGACAATATCACTGTCATCTGAAACATCACTGTCGTGATGAGTTGACAAATCGTTATCACGATCAGTGAAGAGTAAGTCTGTGTCGACTGTTGATAAATCGCTATCGCGATCAGTTGAGAGTGAAGAGTCAAAGTCGCCATCCATATCTGTTGTCGGTGTTGTGTCAGAACAACCGATAAACAATATAAACAGCAATATTATGTAGGGGCGACCCACTGTGGTCGCCCGAAGGAACGGTGTCATGCTTTCAGCGTGACACATCCCGTCAAGGAGTAATAAATCCAACATGTTATGCATATTTATGTTCCCTCCGTCTTATTCGTTGGCCGACGGTGTCAAGCTGAAGCATGACCCCAGCCAGTTCAAAGGGCGACCACAGTGGGATCGCCCCTACTCAGAAATAATCTCAGCAATAAAATCAACCCCTGAAATGTTTTGGATTTTGACGCTAAAAAAATCGCCGGGTTTATGATGCGGTTGCAGATTGGTGATGATAGTTTCACCGTCAATATCGGGTGCCTGCTCATCTGTTCTGCCAAGTGGAAGCAAACTTTCAGATTCAACACCTTCAAAGAGGACTCTTGTTGTCTTTCCAATAAAACGGTGCAGTCGTCTCTGCACAGATTCTTGCAATGCAACTTCAGCCTCTTTAAACCGTTCTTGCGACCGTTTTAGAGGTGGTCGTCTCATCTTATATGCAGCGGTATGTTGCTCTTTTGAATAGTGAAAGATACCTGCAAAATCAAATAAATCCTTATTGATGAAATCCATCAGTTGCTTAAAATCACTCTCTTTTTCTCCTGGGAATCCAGAGATAAAAGTGGTGCGGAGTGTAACAGCGTCTCCGAACACTTTACCAATCATTTCAAGCAGTTGATAGGCATCTTTTTGTCGGTAGTGCCGTTTCATTCCCGCAAGAACAGAGTCAGAGATATGTTGCAGAGGAATATCAAGATAGGGAGCAATATGCGTCGATTGTTTGATGGTTCTCAGCAGTGTTTCAGATATTTTACTCGGATAGAGATAGAGAACGCGTGCGCGAAAATTATAGGGGAGGGCATCAACCTTTTCAAGCAGGGAGATAAGTCCCTTCCGTTCTCCATAAAAGGTGGTGTCCTGTGCAATAAAGACCAGCTCTTTAAAGCCATTTTGTAACATTCCTTCAGCTTCAAGTAGAACATCTTTTTCTGTCCGTTCACGCCATGAGCCTCGAATAACAGGGATAGAGCAGTAGGTGCATCCGTTGTTACATCCATCGGCAATTTTTATAAGACCTGTATGTCTTGAGTTTGTTGGAATTCTCGGAGAGTCACTTGTGTAGATATAGCGAGGGGGAAGAAGGATTTTCCCCGCTTTTCTTTTTGTAACGATTTTTGTAATGTTAGGAATGTCATCAATTCCCGTTACAATATCCACCTCAGGAATCATCGCAGCAATATCAGGATAGAGCTGTGACATACAACCCGCCAGCACTAAGGTGCTTGTTTTATCTCTCTGTTCGTGCAAATCAAAGAGCCGTTCAAATGTCTCTTCCCGAGCACTTTGTAAAAATGCGCAACT
>JAGLDR010000174.1 GCA_023145475.1 bacterium | reverse complement strand
ACAATATATTCACTCTGTTGTGCCGCTGCGTCAAATGCAGCGATAAGAGCGGTTAAGCCGATAATAACAGCGACAAGTAAAATCCATTTTATAGCGGTCATAATGGTGCTCTAGGTATATAAAATCAAAGAATATATTGCATCAATAACGACAACCATAAAGATTGAAATCACGACAGATTCAGTTGTTGCGCGCCCGACAGAGTCTGCGCCGCCACGGACATGAAGCCCTTTGAAGCTGGCAACAGCCAAAATAACCCACGCAAAAGTGAGGCTTTTCATCGTTCCCCAAAAGAGATCTTCAGGGGTTACGATTAGCAGTATTTCAGTCATAAATGATTTTGCGGGAATACCATAAAACATAGCGACAAACATACCGCCAACAATCCCCGAAAAATCTGAAAGGAGTGTAAGGATAGGCATAGCCAGAGAGAATGCCCAAAACTTTGGCACAAGGAGAAACTTAAATGGTTTTATGCCCATTGTTGAGATGGCATCAACCTCTTCCATTACCACCATTGTTCCAATTTCAGCGGCAATTGAACTTCCTGTCCTTCCTGCGATGATAATTGCGGTGATAAGTGGGCCAAGCTCTTTAATCATTGAATAGCCAATAAGTGTTGCAATATATGACTGTCCACCCATTTTTGCAAGCTGTACTGCGGCCTGAATAGTGATGGTAAGACCAATCAAAAAAGAGAGTAAGAATATGATGTTTATCGCTTTATATCCAATAAAATAGGCGTTTTTTATGATGTCGCCTTTTACAAGAAACTTTTTGTTCCAAAATATCTCAATCGAGTAGTAAATCATATCAACCATTATGATGCCAAAGAAGAGTGCGTCATTCATTCGTGCTATAATAAAAGAGCCGATATTTTCAAGAGTTGATTCTTTATCACTTTCACTCTCCTCTTCATCTAACTCTGTTTTGTCATAAAAGACATCATTAGTAAAAGATTGAGAGACAGTTACTTTATCGGGAAATTGTTCGGTAAGATTTCTGATAACAGCCTTTGTTAAGCTGTCGAGTCTTACCCCTTCAAGGTCAATTGTAACGCTATCTGAGCTGTTTTTTATCTTGTCTGATAAATCTGCAAGAACTGTTTTGAGATTATCATGAGTAATAGCTTCAGGGAGCGTTAAATTCACTGGTTAATCCTCCTTTTTTACTGCGATATGCAGCTCACTCAGTTGAAGAGTGCGGACCGGTGCAGGGGCGCCACTCATCATACAACTTGCCGATGTCGTTTTTGGAAATGCAATTACATCTCTAATTGATGATGTTCCCGTTAACAACATAATAAGTCTATCAAACCCAAAGGCGATGCCACCGTGTGGTGGTGCACCAAATTGCAGTGCATTAAAAAGAAATCCGAATTTTTCTTCAGCTTCTTCGTCGCTGATGTTAAGGAGTTGAAAAACTTTCTTCTGTTTTTCAGCAGCGTGGATTCTTATAGATCCACCGCCAACTTCGTGCCCATTTATGACCATGTCATAGGCGCGTGATGTGATTTTCCCCATCTCTTCGCCCCGTTCGACTGCGTCAACATCAAAGTCGGTAAATGGGTGGTGTGTTGCACTCCATCTGTCTGAATCTTCATCATATTCAAAAGCGGGAAATTCAGTAACCCATAGAGCTGAGAAAGAGTTTGTATCATAGAGATTGTGAGTAAGTGCAAGCTTTTTACGAAGATTGCCAAGAGCGGTCAAAACAGTCGATTCTTTATCTGCTATAGCAAACATAATGCCGTTTTCATCAACCATATTTGCTATGGTCTCAAGCTCACTTTCAGAGAGAAACTTTAGCAAAGGTGTGGTGATTTCCCCCTCAACTTTTGCAAACCATGAGAGTGCTTTTGCGCCATCGCCTTGCACCTCTTTTTCTAGTTTTTTTAGCTGATTTTTACTGTATGATGCAAATGCGTCAGGCAAAATAATGCCCTTGACTGCCATTCCTTTTGCTGTTGCCGCAGATTTGAATGCGTTAAATTCAGAGTTTGCAAAAAGAGGAGCTAAATTTTGAATTTCAAGTCCAAAACGGGTGTCTGGGGCATCTGTTCCATATTTTTCCATAGATTCTGCGTATGAAATTGTAGGAAAATGGCTCGGTAAATCAGCATCAATGACTTTCTTGAACACTGTTCTAACCATATCCTCAGCCATCTGCATAATATCATCTTCATCGACAAAGCTCATTTCAATGTCAATCTGAGTAAATTCTGGTTGTCTATCGGCTCGCAAATCTTCATCTCTAAAACATTTTGTCAGCTGATAGTAACGATCCATTCCAGCAACCATCAACAACTGTTTGAAAATTTGAGGAGATTGTGGAAGTGCGTAAAAACTGCCTGATGCGAGTCTGCTTGGCACAAGAAAATCCCGTGCACCTTCTGGCGTGCTTTTGTTGAGCATCGGTGTCTCAATGTCGTTAAAACCAAGAGCGTCTAAATATTCTCTAACGACAGAGGCTGCCTTGCTTCTGACAATCAACTTGTCTCGAATGTCAGATTTTCTAATATCAAGATAGCGATATGCCAATTTTATAGTGTCCGAGGCATTCTTTTTGTGGTCGTATGGCATCGGCTTGCTTTTATTGAGAAGGGTAATACTTGAAGCTCGTAGCTCGATATCCCCTGTTGTGATTTTTGTTGTGCGATTATCGCCTCGATCTCGAACGACACCTGAAACTGCGACAACATCCTCAAGTGAGAGTGCGGCACCTTGCTTGACCATTGTTTTGCTTTCGCATACAATTTGAGTTTCGCCAAATCTATCGGATATGACTAAGAAGAGAATTGGTCCAAACTCTCTTTTTCCGGTAATCCATCCCGCTAAAGTAACTTCGTTGTTCAGGTTTTCTAGGCGCAGTTCACCGCATGAGTGGCTTCGTAGCATTATATTTCTCCAAAAATAAGAGGGTATTTAGAATTATTTACTGGTTTTTGAGACATAGTCGTCAGGGATTACAATCAACTTCGGTGGCATCTCAATCTTTTCCATTGAAAGCATCGTCTGCTCTGATTTAGGAAGTTTTTTGTTAAAGGGGGTTTTTATCTGTTTGATAATGAGTCCTTCAGCTGAAAGATGATCTCTGATTTTTGCATCAATACTGCGATATTTTGTCAAATCAGATGGCAACATTTTAGCAAATTTATCACGAAATCCAATCAGTGATGAATCTTTTAACTCAGGAGCAACCCAGACTTCCATATACGGTTTGCCATCAACAGCAACACTGTAATGGGTGCTTTTCCCCAGCGTGACACTTTCAATCGCACCTTTTTTATAGGTGATTTTTGGTGGTATTTTGTCGGGGTTAATACGCCCTTGTGCTGTCATCTCTTTCAGCATTCCTTCAGCAAACTCAATATATTTTGAAAGCTTGAGAACTTGATAACTTTTGTCAAAGTGATTTATCAAAGTAATTTGATCAGCACTCAAATCAATAATTGTCTCGTTGCCACCCTTGTCGGTTTTGTTTATCATCTTCATAACATCGCCAAAAACGAGTGTCTCTTTGTTCACCTTTGTTCCATTAATTACAATCTCTTCAACTGTCTTCCAGCCACTTGCACCATTCACCGCAAATGTCATCAACAGCAAACCAATAACAAGCAATACTCTATTTTTCATCATAACCTCCAAAAAAAGACCGCTACCATTGTACCGATTGTTTACCAATTCTCAAGGAAGTAGGACAACTTTTTCTCTTTTTGAAAAAAGAAGATGATTGTTTCGTGTGATTTTATGCTTTTTAAGCGATCTTCTGACAGTGAGTTGCTGGCTATAAAACGGTGTTTTAAAGCGGGAAAGGAGAGCTCGTCGGTGATGGATATAGTATGGTGAAAATCAAATTTATCCGAAGGAGAGAGAAAGAGAGCTTTTGCACTTTTTTTATTATATACCAGAGTTGTCTCCTTGTTCTTCAGAGATATGGTGTAGTAGGAGCGAAAAAGGGGCGAGAAAGAGAGAGTCTCAGAGCTTTTCAAAATGTGAATTACTGTCGCGTCATATTCGAGTGCTTTCAGCAGCTCGTGCAACCGAAGGAGTTCAAGTTTTGATAAAGAGCCTTCAATAAAAAAGAGTGGATGACTCTCTTTAAGTGCCGCTATATTTTTACGAAGCCAATTGCTCGCCTTAATTGAGTAGAGAAGTGCAGGATTACCCTTTTTTTCTATCATTTGAGAAAGAATATAGTCTGGAAGAGGTTTCGAAAGATAAAAATAATACTCAGCAGGTGGGTGATAGGGAATGGCTCTCTCTTTTTTTGCCAAGAGTGGTAAAAGTAGCGTGATGCTCAATAAAAATATGATTATTATTTTTTTCATAACGCATTTCGTAGAATTTCAACGACATTTTCAGACGACAATTTTTTCAGTCGTCCGACGACACCACCGTTCACCGTTGCCTTTTTTGCCATTATTTCAATGGAGTCAGCAGAGACGCCAAGCTCTGTCAGTGTCGATGGGAGTCCGATTGATTTGAAAAATTCGCCCGTCCGCTCAATGGCTTGTGATGCTGCTTCGATGTTGTTTGAAGTGGTGATGTTCCATAT
>JAGLDR010000173.1 GCA_023145475.1 bacterium | reverse complement strand
AGACACCTACGCGGTCAATAAAATACTGTGGAATTTATATGATCCGTGGATTATATGGGTTATTCTTTCTGGATTTGGACTGCTTACCATTATTTCAATGGGATTTTTTGCAATGTATAAAAGAAGAAAGGCAAAACTTTTAGCTAAATTAGAGGTGTAACTTATGATTATTGTAAAAAAATCGTCGTCAGTCAAAGCTGATGTTGTCGGAATCGCAAAGAACACCACAATTCAATGGCTCATCGATGGAAATGATGGTGCACAAAACTTTTTCATGAGACTGTTCACCGTTGAACCTGAGGGACACTCGCCCTCTCACAGCCACGATTGGGAGCACGAGGTCTTCATTCTGAAAGGTGAAGGAAAGATGGTGACAGCAGAGAAAGAGATACCATTTGAAGCACGAGATGCCGTTTTCGTTCCATCAAACGAACAACATCAATTTGTGAATACGGGAGACAAAACTCTTGAGTTCTTGTGTATGATTCCGAAGAAGTAAATTAAATCTTAGTCTGTGACAACATCATCTGGAGTACTTGCACATCTAACCGCATCATGCAGCGTACAAACATCGGTCATTGGCTTGTTTTGATATCGATCATCAAGCCAATCCATCTGATTATCAAGTGACCAAACAAATCCTTTTGAATGAGATGCTTCAGCACACTCCATAAACTGAATTTCATATCCTTGCTCACAAAGGTCTGTCATCGACTCTCTTTCAATATGAGGAAGAACAAGATTATCCTTTTCAGAAAGTATCATAAAGGCTGGCGTAGTATCAAGACGAGGAATTGAAGTATAGTTAAGTGAATTTTCTCTCATATAACAGCCCCATGGCGCCATATCTTTCATAAAATCGTCACCTTTGGGCGCCTCAGCAAGAAGTTTTGCCGTAAAAATCTTTTCAAGGGTATCAGTGCCTGTCTCTTCAAGTTTGTCACTCAGCGAGCACTCTTCTTTTACCCACGTATACATATTTGTGTCCCACGGATCAACAAAAACTTCAGTTAAGTTAGCCTCTGTCTCTGTGTACCATTCATTTGCTGATGTTAAGAAATAAACCGTATTTCCTGATGCATTCACCATTTCGTTTAACGCATTTTTCATATGTGCTTCAAGATTAGTTGGAGGAATCCCCCAAATAGCACCTTTGATATTGATTTCAGGAGCATAATAGGGAGCAAGTCGTGTCGTAAACGCAGCAGCATGTCCACCTTGCGACCCACCCATAATCAGCGTATCACCAGCAGTCGCCTTCGCACCAACGATATTCAGCAAGTTAGGTACTGAACGAATCATATCAAGTGTTGCAATCGCGGTTGGCTCTCCAATCAAGTAAGAGTGAAGTTTTGTTGAAGGAGCACCCATACTTTTAAGACCAATATAGTCAGGAGCGATAACAATATAACCAAAAGATGCCACAAGTGCAGCAATTCCACCGCCACCCTCAAGGCTCGTATCTTCCGATGGAGCACACTTATCAACAAATCCAGCCGTACCATGCAAAACAGTCATTATAGGAAAACTTCCTGTCTTGTCGGGAATAGCAATAAGACCTGTTGCATCAACAAGCTTGCCTCTATCCTGTGTTTGATAGCGAACTCTGTAAACTTTCACATCGTGCGCAGGCGTTCTTTTTAAGTTTATATCTTCAAGTTGCGTTTTCGCTGTTATAAGGAGAAGTTGCGTGGTTTGACCTTGAAGAATAGACTCATTCTCAAGAATATGTCCCAAAGTTGCATCTTTAAGCCATGTGTACTCTTCTGAGTCACATAGCGTTGGATTAATGCGTGGGTCATACGCTACAACTTCATCAGAATCTTCATCCGAAACTTCATCAACAGCTTCATCAACCATTTCATCAACAATTTCATCAACAGCCTCATCAACCGCTTCGTCTACTACTTCATCAACCATCTCGTCAACCATTTCATCAGCAACTTCATCGACAGTCTCATTCATATCAACTGTTTGATCGGCATCACTGACTGTAGTAGTTGTCTCGTCACCACATGACAATAAAAGAAGTGAAACTAATACAATCCCAACAAGCGAACTAAAATACTTAGACATAAAAACCTCCATATCTACAAAAAAAACCTACCGCAAGAAGAGTATTCTATAATTGCGAAATGTCAAGACATTGTGTAGCAGCAAGCCCCCGTTAACCACTGTTGTATCTGTCAGATATTTATGATATAGTGATTATGATAGTCTGTTTTGCCTATTTGAGGTTATCTTGTCGCAAGAAGTGAGAAAAATAATTCATATTGATATGGACGCATTTTTTGCATCTGTTGAACAGAGAGACACCCCTGAATTCAAAGGAAAACCACTGGTAGTTGGCGGAAATCCTGAAGGTCGTGGTGTTGTTTCTGCTTGCTCATATGAAGCAAGAAAGTTTGGTATCCATTCAGCGATGAGCTGCGCTCGAGCACAGAGACTCTGTCCACATCTCATTTTTGTGCGCCCTGATTTCTCAAAATACAAAGAGGTTTCTCGGCAAATTAGAGAGATTTTTCATGACTACACCGATCTCGTTGAACCACTCTCTCTTGATGAAGCATTTCTTGATGTTACAAAGAACAAAAAGGAGATGCCATCGGCAACTTATATTGCTGAAGAGATACGAGCACGAGTTTTTAAAACCACAGGTCTCACCTGCTCTGCGGGAGTCAGTTTTAACAAATTCCTTGCCAAAATCGCAAGCGATGAAAATAAACCAAACGGCATAAAAGTGATAACACCAAAAGAAGCTCCTGCTTTTATTGATTCTCTTCCCATTAGAAAATTCTTTGGTGTGGGAAAAGCAACAGAAAAAAAGATGTTTGCGGTTGGAATAAAGAGCGGTGCCGATCTTAAGAAGCTTGAACGGGTTGAACTTTTAAGACTGTTTGGAAAAGCTGGTGGCTATTTTCACGATGTTGCCCACGCAAAAGATAGAAGAGAGGTCAACCCATCACGAAAAAGTCACTCAATTGGGAAAGAGACAACACTCACTGAAGATAGCAGTGATCTTGAAGAGATAATTGATATTTTAGAAAGAGTGGCTCAAAAAGTGGCAGTAGCAATCAAAAAGAGCGGGAAAAAGGGAAAGACAATTACATTAAAAGTAAAATATAGCGATTTCAGCTCTGTAACTCGCTCTGAAACAACATTTTTTGCCATTACTACCAGTGAAACAATGATGGAAAAAGTTAAAAAACTACTCACAAAAACAGAGGCAGGAGAGCGAAGCGTACGCCTGCTTGGCATTACACTCTCAAATTTTGAAGGCGAAGGAGTGAAAAAAAGTCGATATGAACAGATGGTTTTCCCCTTCTCAAAAGCGACACTTTATTAAAAACAGACAGTTTTGTAAAAAATCTTTACACTGCCCACTGAAGGATGAAATAGAAAAGTTTACTGTTTTTTGTTAGATTTTTTTACAAAAAGATGATAAACTGTGGTGTAGTTTGTTAACAACAAGGGGAATACTGATATGGCACACTCTTTTACAGGAAAGATATTGGTTGTCGATGATGAACAATCTATTCGAAGAAGTTATCAAAAACTTCTAAAAGGGGAAGGCTTCCAAGTTGAAACAGCTGGTGATGGCAAAGCTGGTCTTCAAAAAGTGACCTCTTTTAAACCAGATCTTATTTTGCTTGACATCAACATGCCTGTTATGGACGGCATCGAGATGCTTGAAGAACTTCGCTCACAATATGGTGCAGAGATGCCACTAGTTGTTGCAATTACGGCATATGGCGACATAGACCCTGCTGTTAAAGCAACACAACTTGGGGCTTACGATTTTTTAGGAAAACCAATATCTCTTCAACGACTGAGAATGACGGTGAACCGTTGTTTTGAAAAAATAAATACAAAAGAGAACCTTGCAATTGTTATTGATAAAGGAGGTAAGGCTGCAGAACAACCACTTATTGTTGGTCGGTCAGCTAAAATGCTTGAAATCTATAAAAAGATTGGAACACTCGGCACCAGCAGAACAACGCTGCTTATCACGGGAGAGAGCGGAACAGGAAAAGAGATTGTTGCACGAGCAATTCACCAAAAGACAACATCGCAAAACGCACCATTTATACCAATCAATTGTGCGGCAATCCCTGAAAACTTGATTGAAAGTGAGCTGATGGGACACGCAAAAGGGGCTTTTACTGGAGCTGACAAAGATCGTCCAGGAAAACTTGAAGCAGTCAAATCAGGAACACTCCTGCTCGATGAAATTGCGGAAACACCGCTGGAATTCCAAGCAAAACTACTCCGAGTCCTCCAAGAGAGAGAGTTTTGCCCAGTCGGCTCAAACAAGATAAAAACTTTTGAAGGACGCATTATTGTTGCTACAAACAAAAACCTGCAACAGTTAGTCAACGAGGGTAAATTTCGTGAAGATCTCTTTTTCAGACTCAATATTATTGCAATTCACCTCCCTACTCTGCAGGAAAGATTAGAAGATTTTACAATGTTAATTCACCATTTTATTGTGAAAACAAATCGCATTCAAGGAACATCAATTGACGGTGTTTCTAAAGAGGCATTAGATTTCCTCCAATCATTTGACTGGCCTGGCAATGTCAGAGAGCTTGAAAATGCAATACTCAATGCCTGTACAATGACTCGTGACTCTATCCTTACTCGTGACTCTTTTCTCTTTTTGAAGAGTGGAACACCCTATCGTACAGGAAAGGCAGCACTCTCTACTGGATTTCCACCACCAGAAAATCTTGTCTCACTAAGAGTTATCGAAAAACGATATATATCCTATGTTCTCAACACCTTACAGTGGCGGAAAGGGAAAACAGCAGCACTTCTTGGAATTACCAGACCAACTCTCGACAAGAAAATTGATGAATACGGACTTCTAAAACAGGATGCTTAGTTTTCTTCCTGGCATTATTATTGCGTTCTCGTTTCTTCTCTATTTTCTGGTAATCTCTTGGATTATATTTTTGAAAGGGAGAAAGAACAGAGACAGCATCTTGATAACTCTTCTCATTAATATTGGACAATTTATGGTTCTCTTTTCTATTGTTGCACTCTTCCCTTTTAATAAGATGCTCTACTTTATTACTATTCTCGGATTTGTTAATATAACCACCTATTTTATATATAGTTTTCCACATTCAACAAAGATTCGTCTTCCATGGGCTCTCTATTTTGCAACCGTTTCTACAACTTTACTGACACTTTTTATTGTCATTAATGATTTTTATCTCCCTGCGCTCTATCTCTCTATTATTCCACTCTTCTGGTTTCCACAAATCTATTTTATTATCAAAAAAAGAGGCTATTTAGAAAAACATCTCAAAGTACAGACAACCCTGTTTCTCTCTCTGCTTACACTGCTCCCACTCCTGCAAATTATAGGAAATAGTATTGCGTTGCTAACCTATAACATCTCCATGCCCAAGATTAATCTCTTTGTTCTTCCTGTTGCGGGAATTATAATGATTTTTGTTGGTCGAAGAAAGACAATATTCCTCTCAACTGGCCTCAATTTAGCAAACCTTTCAATTGCTGCTGGTATTGTTATTCCCTTTACCTTTCTCACCATTCTCATGCGACCTCTTGGTCTCTACTTTCACACTATACTTCCCCTATCTCACATCGCACCAATAACGGCAATTACGGGATATTTTATGCTCAACATAATCGCTGTTATTGCAACAATATCAACACTTGTAATAGAAAAAGCTCTCTATGGAAAAGAGAAGAAATTCGCCAAAATAGCGCATAATATGCAATCAGAAATTGAAAAAACAACAACAATCATAGAGTTGCATAGAATGCTTTCTACAACTCTCTTTAGAACATTTCCCTCAATCACACAGGTTCACTTCTTTTTACTCTCAAAAAGCAATGCAGATGATGATTTTTCTTCCCCTGACCGACTTGATTTAGAGGCTCTATCCGCAGAAAAACTCTGTCGAAAAGAGTCTCTCTTCGCACTCAAAAATAGCCCCAACATCAATCCTACCCTCAATAAAATCCTGCAGACACAAAAGGCTGACGCTCTCTTTCCATTTAGGAAATATGGCTCATTGTGCGGCTTTTATTTGATTGAAAGTCCCTCTTTGAATGAGACAGATTGGACATTTATATCATCACTACTGATAACGGTAGCCTCACGACATGGGCATATCATTCTTTTTAATCAACTAATCAATCAAGAGAAAAAACTTCAAGATAGACGCTATCTCTACGAAACGGGAAAGATGATTTCTGTCATTGCTCATGAACTGCGCACCCCACTTGCAAGCATTATGTTTAACCTCGATGTTACTTTAGAAGAGATAGAAAAAGAACAAATCCCGGATGGGGAATACCTCGATATTTCACGAAAGGAACTTCGGAGACTCAATGATACTGTTGAAAAAATGTTAACATACGGCCGGGTTACAAAACTTGAATCAACAAAGGGAACATTTGAAGAGTTTACAACGGAAATAACGACAATGCTTCACTTTCCAGACACAGACATCACCATTAAACCCATGTGTCAACTCACTGAATATACTATTGATTGGGATAGATTAAAAACCATCATCATCAACTTGCTCACAAACAGTTATCAGGCACTAAAAGAGTGTGATGAGAAAAAGATAAACATTACTATTCAAGAAGTGGATGCATTTATTCATATTCATATTATTGATAATGGACCAGGAATTGAGCACGCGAAACAGCAGCAGATATTTTCCCCATTCTTTAGCACGAAGAAAGAGGGAAATGGTCTAGGACTAGCAATATGTGAAAAGATAACAAAACTGATGGGTGGAGGCATTCAATTGCACTCATCAAAGCGTGGGCATACTGACTTTCATATATGGATTCAGACAAATCAGGAGATGATCAATGGAGGATAATAATGCAGTGGATTAAATTATTGAGAGTACATCAATATGTGAAAAATGGGTTTGTTTTTCTCCCTCTTTTCTTTGCACTTAAATTTACGGATATTCCCGTCATCATTCAAGTTTCGATTGCTTTTATCGCATTCTGTTTTGCCGCAAGCTCGGTCTACATTCTCAACGATATTAAAGATCTCGAAGAGGATAGAAAACACCCGAAAAAGAAAACCCGTCCTATTGCGAGTGGCGCTATCTCTGCAAAACAAGCTATTATTGTAATGTTTATACTTGTCATCTCTGCTCTCGCGGTTGCATCACAGGGAGGCGTGCCGCTTATTATCATTATTTCCTCCTATTTGCTGATGAACATCCTCTATACCTACCACCTCAAACATATTGCTCTTATTGACATTTTTATTATTGCCATAGGATTTCTGTTGCGCCTTTTCTCTGGTACAGATATTGGTGGAATTGCAACAATTCATCCAAGTCAATGGATTATTATTATGACATTTCTGCTTGCCCTCTTTCTTGGTTTTGCCAAACGGAGAGATGATGTTCTTCTTGCAATGAAGGGTGAGAAGGCACGCAAATCTATTGATGGATATAATTTAGAGTTCATTAATAGTGCAATGAGCATTATGACAGCCGTTATTATCGTTGCCTATATCTCCTACTCTCTCTCTCCTGCTGTCGCTGAGCACTTTAACAGTCAATATATCTATCTAACAGTTATTTTTGTGGTGTTAGGTATGTTCCGCTATCTGCAAATTACCTTTGTTTTACAAAAGAGTGGCTCTCCAACCGAAGTTCTCCTAAAAGACAGAATTCTTCAACTATCAATTTTCCTATGGATTGGATCGTTTGTGCTGCTTGCGTATTAGTTATTTTATTTATACTCTTCAAGAATGCGAGTAATATAGGTATATCCCTTTGCGTTTGCAATATCCATCACTGTACGACCATCTTTGCGTGGAATGGTTGGATCAGCACCCTTTTTAAGCAGTGTTCGAACCACATCACTCAATCCAAGTCCGGCAGCATAAACAAGTGCAGTATTACCAAAATTATCACGAATATTAAAATTTTGTCTAAACTTCATAACAGATTTTATAATGCGTCTGTTCTTCTTGATAATCGCAAGCATTAGTGCCGTCTTTCCATCGCGATAACGATAGTTAAAATCACCTAACGCTCCATTTGACAAGAGAATTTTTGACATCTCAAACTTTTTAGCGGCAAAGGTGTACATCAAAATAGTATATCCTTTACTATTTTTTATATTGAGTTCTGCATTTGCCTCAAGAAGAAGTCGTAACATCATACGATCATTGTTCTTTATCGCAACAAGAATTGGTGGTTCACCTTCAGAATTAGAAACATTAATATCAATTCCTCGGCGCATCATCGTACGGACTTTGACAGTATTTCCCGTTGCAACAGCAATGGCAAAATCAATCGGACGAGTCTCATACTCTCCAAGCAATCTAATAATTTTCCGATGTTTATTAGCCATCGCATAGCCAAGAGCATTCCAACCTCGGCTATCTTTTGCATAAATATTTGCCTTGCGCTTAATCATATATTTAACAACATCGTGGTATCCAGCCTCCGCCGCATACATCATTGGAGTCTTCCCATTGTTATCTTTCGCATTCAACTTTGCCCGTTTTCTAATAAACAGCCAGGTAAGTTTTTTATTTTCCATCGAAAGAGCGTGCATAAGTGGAGTCTTCCCATCTGGACCATGCATATTAACTTTTGCACGGTACTTCAACATAAGATTTATCATCGGAAGATGTTCGCTGTTAATTGCACTAATAAAAAGTGGCCAACCATCATCATCAGTACCATTGGAATTTGCGCCCATCTTTAGAGCTTTCGTTGCCCTCTTTACACTCATTGCCTGAATACTGTTTAATAGCATCCTGTTGGCTTGCTTATTCACCTTTTTCTTTGCAGCAAGTGGTTGCACAAATAGAAGTGAAAGAAGGAGCAGTAAAAAGAGGCGACTTATAAAACGCATATTAAACCTCACTGTGTGACAAAGCAATTTCGACCCTATCTTTTCCCAATTTCTTTGCACTATAGAGTGCTTGATCTGCATCGGCTATCAGACAATCCATCCCGCCACACTCTTTTCTATTATAGGTAGCATAGCCAATACTTATCGTTAAAGAAAACTGCTGTTTTGTGCCGTTTGCAAAGAATTTCAAAGAGCGAACACCCTTTAACATTCGTTGACAAATGACTTTTGCTGCACGGCTATTAGCCTGCATTAAAACCAAAAACTCTTCCCCACCGTACCGTCCAACAATATCTGACCCTCTCAAGGATTTATTCAAAACTTCGGTCACTTTTCTCAGCACCTCATCACCCATTGGATGTCCATAGGTATCATTGACCACTTTAAAATCATCAATATCAACCATTGCGACTGAAAGCGATTGCGTAGGATTGAGAAGAAGTTGGCTAGCACGCTCCTCTAGAGCGTTCAGGATATAGCGACGATTCCAGATAGAAGTCAACGCATCTGTCATCGCCTCCATATGAAACTTTTTATTTGTTAATACTGTTGTAATTTGAGGAATAGTATATTCCATAACTTTTTTCTGAACTGCGGAAAGTGTCGGATTATTCTCAGAAAAACGGCATAAAACTGCACCGAAAATAGTCTTTTCATAGGTAAGAGGATAGAGCATCCAATCTTGACTGAAAAGCTCATCTTTTGTGAAAACTCTCACAAAAATATCACTCCAAGAGTTGCCCTTTACACCCTGTTTTACCGTCACTCTCATTCGATTCTTTTCATCTTGCTCACTTTCATCATATATTCCAAGTACCATCCCTTTAAAAGAGAGTGCCGCATTAAGTTCATAAAAAGCCTCCTCTAATGTGAGACGACCCTCCTTCAAACCAGAAAAAATAACCGCAGAAGTACGAATAGTACTCATTTCAACGAGATGCTCTTCGACATCTTTTGCAAGCAGTTTCATATGAAAGAAAGAGCTTATCAACGTTGAAAAAAGCGACAAAAATGAATATCCATATTGAGAAAACGGACAATCTTTCCCCTCTCGGGAGACAATAATCAAATAAGAGACATCTAAAATATTAAAAAAAGAGTAATACGCATACTCCTCTTCGAGGACCATACTCCCCTCAAACAGAGGAATTGATTCTGTCTTAACCTGAGGTTTACCACGAGATGATAACGGCACCCACATCCCCGATTCATTATCAAAAGAGAGAAATGCAACCGACGAGTAATCTAACACATCAGTAATCAGAAAATCACAGATTTTATCAGGAAAATCATGAACATGGGCAGGCTCAAGCTCAATAGTAGTAAAGTTAACAAGGTAGGAGGTTAAAGTAGACAAACGGATGCGCTCATTTATTTCAGATATCTGACTATCAGCACTGCCTCCTGCTGAATTATACGCTGAAAAAACGCTCGGATTTATAACCATCAAAACCTGCCATTGAAAAACATCACCATACAGCGTTCCTACTCTAGCAAAAGTTAAGAGAGTTAGCAACTTTTCAGAGCTCTTCTCTTCATTTGATTATCTCACTGCACTGAATCGTCAATAAAAGCGTTAAAAATGTCTTTTTTTTGTCACAACTACAAAATATCATTGACTCTTTTCAAAAAAAGGAAATCATATCTATACGATTGGCATTAAGAGAGACGGCTCACACCTCTTTTGATGCATCACGATACTATAAAGGGAGGAGAAATGCTTCAAGTAAAAGAGCGATACAGTGGTGATAAACCTCGAGAAAAACTTCTAGCAAATGGAGCTCCAGCACTGTCAACTACAGAATTAATTGCCATTATTTTAGGCAGTGGACAAGGGAAATTCCCTCTGATGACCATATCGAGACAGATTGCTCAACTCATATCTGAAAATCAGATAACTCTGGAAAAATTACAAAAAGTCAAAGGTGTTGGTATTGCAAAAGCGTGTCAACTGCTCTCAGTCAAAGAGCTTTCTCACAGAATGTCTGATGAAAAAAGTGACGCTATCATCTCTTCAGCATCAGATATTGCAATACTACTTTCATCCATTCGCAATCAAAAACAGGAGCA
The DNA here is from genome assembly GCA_023145475.1 of bacterium. Lineage (GTDB taxonomy): Bacteria > UBP6 > UBA1177 > UBA1177 > JAGLDR01 > JAGLDR01. The sequence continues at coordinate 9,739 of JAGLDR010000173.1, read as the reverse complement.
TTTTGTTACGATAACTCTCGATGGTGCTCACAGAATTATTGAACAACGGACTATTTTTGTCGGCACTCTCAACCAGAGCATCATTCATCCACGAGAGGTCTTTGCCGATGCGATAACAGACAGAGCCGCCTCAATTATTCTTGCACACAACCACCCAAGTGGCACTTTAAGACCATCTGAAGAGGATAAGATTGTTACTGAAAGATTGAAGCTCGCTGGTGACATTCTAGGCATTGAGATTATTGACCATGTTATTATAACAAAGGAGTCTCATTGGTCATTCAAAGGAAATCACCTGCTCTAACTGAGAAATATTCATAATTTCTTGGAATTAAAATACATTTTATGATACAATAATGAGAAACGGAGGGGAATATATGCAGATTATGCTGATTTTTATCGTTGGTGGAATAGCTCTATTTATACTTTATAAGGTTCTGGATAGAGAGAAGATGGCGATGGATGAAGAGGCGAGAAAAGATGCGCCAGGTTCATTTGTGGCACTTTCAAAAGGGGTAACACACTATGAAATCAGAGGTCAACGGAACAGCAACGCCATTGTGCTTATCCATGGAATATCCCTTCCCTCTTACAGTTGGAGCACTTTTGCTGATGATATTGCCGCTGGGGGATATCGAGTAATCACCTATGATTTATATGGACGAGGATATTCAGACAGGCCAAACACAACCTACAACTCTGAACTCTATACAGAACAGTTATATGATTTGCTAAACGCACTGCACTGCAAAGAAAAGGTATCGGTACTTGGCATCTCAATGGGTGGAGGTGTCGCGACCCACTTTGTCTCCCGCTATCCTGAGAAGGTAGAAAAGATGATTTTGATGACACCACTCAACAACTCAAATCTCTTTGCGACACTAATGACGATTCCACCGATTGGCGAGCTACTGCTCACCTTTTTTGCGGCTCGAAAACTGATAAAATTGCAACAAAAGTTTGCTGATGACTACAATCTTCCTGAAGGGTGGGCTGACAAGTACGCCTGGCAGATGAACTTCTTTGGATACAAACGCTCTATTCTCTCATCTGTCCGTCATTTTGCCCGAGAAGATCACATTTCAGCATTGAAAAAGATTGCAACTCAAAAGACACCGACACTCCTTATCTGGGGAGAAGAAGATACAATTGTTCCATTCTCTGGCAACATCGCTGTAAGAAATGCCATCCCCGATGCCACATTTTTACCACTTGCTGGTATTGGTCATCTCATTCCAATTGAAAAGCCAGATGTCTTGCAGAATGTGCTTGCCTTTTTGCCAGACTCTCACTGATCCCGTTCCAATTTTGACAAACTCGATTTTTTATGTTAAAGAGTAGTTGTATTGATTGCGTAGTAAAACAATGGTTGTTATGTTCCGAAAATTTCTTACGAAAATGAAAGACAACAACAAAACGATGTCCGCCTGATAAGGGCTGACACAAACAAGGAGAGTAAAATGAGTACAGGTACAGTGAAATGGTTTAATTCAGACAAGGGTTTTGGTTTTATCGCTCCAGACGATGGCGACAAAGATTTGTTCGTTCATCATTCTGAAGTTAAAACAGCAGGTCGTGCAGTTCTTGACGAAGGTCAAAAAGTAGAGTACGAAGTTGGCGAAGGAGCAAAAGGTCCTTGCGCTGTCAATGTTATGCCATGCTAAATTAGTTAATATCATAACATTACAGTAGAAACGGTGTCATCTTGTTGCACACACAGTGCAGCGGGGTGGCACCTTTCTATTTCTCTCAGTTTTTCAAAATTATCTACAGCGTTTTTTTTGTGTTTAACAGATTAGACTTCAAGAATATCCACAATATCTTTAGGCTCCAACCGATACAACGAGCCCTTTCCTTGATAAAATCCGTGGTGTTCAATCATATGAATATGCAGGTCAGTAAAATATATATCTCTGTTGAGGTGAAGATTCTTTACGATGGTATTCATCTTATCAACCATTCCTGCTTCGCCAAACGGTGATGGAAGTCCACCTCTGACACCTTCAACTTTGACTTCAAAATGTGGGTCAACTTCTACAAAAAGGCCAAGCCCCCTCTTTCCGTTGTCTCGAAACTGTTTCATCGCTTCCGCTATCTGCTGATGGGTCATATTCAGTCGTTGAACTGCCGCCTCATCCTCAATAAGAATATCAATCAAGTTTCGCTTGTCTGGGCCAAGCAATCCATCTTTTGTGATGACGCCAGGACGCATATTTTTCTGAATTTCTGTCAGTTGTGGTGACTGTTTCATCGTTCTACTCCCGACTAAAATTTATCATAAAAGATTCTATCTTCCTGCACGCCTTTTTCAAGAAGCACTTTCACTGTTGCCTCAATCATGACAGGACTTCCACACAGATAGGCCTCGGTGTTTGGTCCATTTGTCAGATGTTTTGCTAAAACTTCTGTAACCCAGCCCTTCTCACCATCCCACTCATCGCCTTCATCTGGTTGGCTCAGTGCAGGAATAAACTTGAAGTTTGGCAACTCTTTTTCAAACTCTGCCATCTCATCAAGCAAGAAGAGATCTTTTTTTGAGCGAGCGCCAAAGAAATACATCGTCTTTCTATCAATGTTGTTTGCCGCCATGTGGTGCAAAATTGATTTAATCGGTGCCATTCCAGAGCCACCGGCAACACAGACAACCTCTCGCTCACTATCTCTCAGAAAAAAGTCGCCATGAGGACCGTTAAAGGTAATCTCATCGCCCTCTTTGAGGTGGTTGTGAACATAGGTCGTACTGATGCCATTTGGCACATACCGAATCTCAAGTTGAACTGAATTTATATTTTTGCAATCAGAAGACATCGAGTAGGCTCTATAGACTGGCTCATCAGTCAATTCATATTCAGGGATTTCAATCTGAATAAATTGACCACCCTTATATTCAATCGTATTAGGCTCTATCAAATCAATATTTATCTCTTTAATATCGTGTGTCAAATCAACTATTTTGCTCACCCTTCCGCTGAACTCTTTGACACTAAAAAGCTCTGGTGGAATCTCAATCTTCATATTCCTTTTTACTTTCAACTGGCACGAAAGCCTGATGCCCTCTGCCTGCTCTTCAGCAGAAATCCACGGCAACTCTGTCGCTAAATATTCGCCGCCGCCCTCAGTAACCTTCACTTTACATAGTCCACAAGAGCCACGACCTCCGCACGCTGACGGAACAAACAATCCCTCATCTTTCAAAGTTCCAAGCAGTGGACGACCACCAGGCACCGTTAGCACCTTTTCATTATTTATCGTAACCGTCATATCACCGTAATCACCAATCGTCGCGTCAGCAACAACCATAAGCAGAGCAAGAACCGTCGAAATACCAGAGATAATGAGGACGGTTTGCACAAGTTCAAAAACTGAAAAATCCATAACGCCTCCTCTAGTTGATGCTTATCATGCCGGTAAAGCCCATAAAGGCCATAGACATAATGCCAGCGATAATCAAAGTTATTCCTGCACCTTCAAGCCCTTTTGGAACTCGTGCATTCTTCAAACGAAGACGAATGCCAGCCATCGCTACAATCGCCATCATCCAGCCTATTCCACTGCCGGCACCAAAAGCGATAGATTCAGCAAGCGAATAGTGTCTGATAATCATAAAGAGTGAAGCTCCCATGATTGCGCAGTTGACCGTAATCAACGGAAGAAAAATTCCAAGCGCCGTGTAAAGCGTATCACTCACCCGCTCAATAATCATCTCAACTAACTGCACAAACGCGGCAATTACAATGATAAAGACGATAAAACGGAGGTAATCAAGCCCAAACGGCTCAAGAAGATAGTAGTAGACAAGCCAGTTAAGCCCACTGGTAATTGTCATCACAAAAATAACGGCAAACCCAAGTCCAACCGCTGTTTTAACCTGCCGAGAAACCGAAAGAAATGAACACATTCCCAAATAGAGAGTCAGCAGTATATTACTCGTAAAAATTGCGGCAAAAAATATAGCAACAATATTCATACTATTCATGATTGAACCTCCGCTTCCTTAAAGACGACGCCCTTAACAATCCAGATAAAAATAGCGAGCATAAAAAATGCGCCAGGAGCCATAACCATAATCGACCAATTGACCCACCAATCACCAAGAACTGCGTGTCCAAGAATTGTTCCAGAGCCCATCAGCTCTCTAAAAAATGCAATAATAAGAAGTACATATGAATATCCAAGTCCTGATGTTATTCCATCAACAAATGAGAGAAACGGTTTATTACTCATCGCAAAAGCCTCAGCCCTTCCCATAATAATACAGTTAGTAATAATCAGTCCAACATAGGGTCCAAGCTCACGAGAGACATCAGGCATATACGCCTTGAGAATAATATCAACAAGTATAACATAGGCCGCAATAATCAGCGTCGTTACCATCATACGAATCCGTGATGGGATCCACTTTCTCATCAGTGAAATAGTCACATTTGAAAGAGCGGTAACAAAGACAAGTCCAATCGTCATAACCAGCGTGTTTGTAAAGACATTTGTGACCGCAAGAGTCGAACAGATGCCCAAAATCTGCACAAAAACCGGATTATCTTTTATAAGATTGGCTACCGTAATTTTCTTCACCTTTCCAGCCATTATTTCTCTCCTCCACTTTTCAATTCTTTTACCCGTTTTGCAGCAGTATTAACAATATCTTTCACCGCGGTCGTCGTCACCGTTGCGCCAGTAATTGCGTCAAATTCTGTCGGTTTTTCACTCCGAGTCTTCTCAGCCACAAAAACAAACGGTGCATACTTGCCAATAAACTGTTTTTGAAACCACGGCTCAGCAATGCGAGCGCCAAGTCCTGGTGTTTCAGACTGGACAACAAAGTTAATACCAGAAAGGCTCTTTTTGTCGCTATTAAACCCAACATGAGCGATAATCTCGCCCCAGAGTCCACTTCCCGACTGTATCAACACTATTTTTTCACCATCATCCGTTTTAACCTTATAGTATTTTGGAATCTCTTTTGGTATTGGCTGGGCAATTTTTCCAAAAAGTGCTTCAACCTCTTTCGCCGTCTTCGGAGGCGTAACACCTGCTGTACTCAAAACTGATCGCTTAACAAAAAGCGAGCGATTGCGTTCTACCGTTTCACGAGTTGCAAGATGAACAGCGGCAATGACGCTAATAAAGAGAACCGATATTCCAAACATAAAGAGCACCATATAGATGCGTTCCTGCGTTTTCGTCCTTTTTGCCATCTTATACCCCCGCCGTAGCGGCTGCTTTCGCCTTTTTCTTCTTTTTTGCCTCTTTGACATAGTAGTCAGTGATTGGACCAAACATATTACCAAGCAGAATGGCAAACATCATCCCTTCTGGCCAGACTGAAAAGGTGCGAATAAGCACCGTAAGCGTACCAATCAAAAGACCGTACAACAACTTTCCGGTGTCTGTTTTTGGCGCCGTTACAGGGTCCGTCACCATAAAGAACATTCCAAGAAGAAAGCCACCATTAAGCAGTGCAGTCAAAGGATCCATCGCGTCACGAACACCAAGATACCAGAAAATGGTCTGCAAAACGACCATCCCACCAAATGTGGAAAAAACAAGCGTTTTATTGGCAATCTTTTTCCAAACCAGATAGATGCCACCAGGAATAAGAAGAATCGCACTTGTCTCGCCAACACTGCCCGCTATGCGGCCAAGAAAACCACTCAACCAGAACTGTTCAGTCGTTCCGTGCGCTGTTGCAAGCACCGTTGCAGAGGTAACAGCGTCTGATTGCCACGCCATAAATCCACCAAACGACCCACCAACAGGATCCACCCAGTGGCCAGTCATATAGACAGCAAAAGAGACATAGATAAATGCTCGCCCAACCAGTGCTGGATTAAAAATATTCTTTCCAAATCCGCCAAACACCATCTTTCCAAACACAATGGCAAAAATAACACCAACAGCGGCCATCCAGAACGGAAGAGTTGGCGGAAGAGTCATCGTAAAGAGAGTTGCCGTCACAAAAACAGATGACGAAACTGCGTCACCATACTGTTTTGCAAAAATATACTCCGATAGAAATGCCGCACCGTTCGCAACAATCAATAAGATCAGCACACGCCACCCATAAAAATAGATAGACGCTAAAAGCGCAGGACTCAGCGCCCACAAAATCTTTTTCATCGGCATTTGCCACTGAAAACCCTTCTTTTTCTTTACCATATCACTCCTCTTCCTTTATATTTTTATCTGAAACATCTCTGTTGAGCACCTCTTGTGCTCGTTGCAACGGCAGGATTTTACTGTTTTACAAAAAAGAATGCAAATAAATAGCCCCTTTCAGTCCGATTTATATTGTTCCATAATTTCGAATTGAACCTCCCCACTAAAAGTGGAGACATTTTTCTACGCAATATCATTAATTCTATCCATTTTATTCAAAACTCGTTTTACGCACACAAAACCAATCTCATAAGTTGTGCGTAAAACGGGTTTCAAGAGATAATATCATCCAGAGAAAGATAGTAATCAAATCCTTTCTTCGCTCGTAATGCACTATCTGGACCATAGAGACTAATCAAAGCTGTTTGCACTGAATACCCCCGTGGAATAGAGAGAAGTGCAACTTTTCTATCAACTTCCATAAGGACCTTTTTACTTATTTCGCGTGAGTGATATTTTATTTCACAGACCACAATGATCTTATCAGTGCGCTTGTAAAGCAAATCTATCTGGAATCCTTCACTCTTTTTCTCAAAATAGGAGCCAAAAGTGAGCACTTTTCGTCCAAAACCCATTTTTGATGCTAAAAAAAGAGCGTGTTTAATACAAAATCTTTCAAAAGCAAAACCTAACCACACATCAAAACTTCCCGCTGTTACAGTCTCAAAAACATCTTCGACGCTACTGTTTTCAATAATATCTTCACTCTCTTTCATATACTTATAATAAAAAATAAGAAATTCATCACTGAGCATATATTTTCTGAGGGTGGATGTCTGTTTTTTTCCAAACGGAACAAAAGATCGAATAATTTCTGCTTGCTTTAGCGTCGTCAAATAACGAGTTAATCCACCGCCGGACGGTATTTTCACAGCCTTACTGATCTCTTTGTGTGTTGCAATATGACTCCTCAAATACTCAACAATGGAAAGATATCCCTCCGTCTCTCGAAAATGACTATAAAATATCCGCTCAACCTCGTTCATCATAATTGCGTGGCTAGAAAAACAGAGAGCGTTCACATTCCAGTGAAACGACCTATCTTGCCTTATCTGTTCCAGATATTTTGGAACTGTCCCGAAGACAAGAAGATACCTCATAATTTCATCATGACTCTTCCTTTTATCAAAGAATTGCACCGCCTCATCGGGCCTTAAACCTTGAAGAGCAATCTCTGTCGTGATTCGTCCATACAATGCATTGGAATTAACAATTTTTGTTATCATAAATGATGCAATTGAACCACAGAGAATAAGCATGACATTGTGCTCTTTCCAGTGGTTGTCATAGAAATATTTTAAAATACTTATGAGCTTACTACGATTAACTGCCATCCATTGAATTTCGTCAAAAGAGATAATAAGCTTCTGTTGTCTATTTTTTCTTTTTACGACTTTTTCTGTGAAATAATCAAAAATCTCTTCCCATGAGGAAAAGACGACCTTACTCAAGAGAGAATCTTTGATTTGACGCCCCAAATCTGCAGCAAAATGCTTGATTTGAGCCTGAGTATTTTGATTCTCAACAGCTTCAAAGAGAAATTTACTGCTTTTTTTATGTGCAAAATGGTGAATAAGTCGACTTTTACCAATTCTCCGTCTTCCATAAATCACCACAAGCGCACTCTGTTGTGAGCTATAAGACTCCTCCAACAGTGTAAGTTCTTTTTTTCGTCCAACAAACACACCGCACCTCCAAAAAGTGTTTTACGCACACAGTAATTATATTAATCTGTGCGAAAAATGCAACTTAATGTAGCTGAAACTCGTTTTACGCACACAGAACCAATATCATAAGTTGTGCGCCAGATGTAGAGACGACCTACACGGGCGTCTTTTCTATAATCGAATGATGTATACTGACCCCGTCCGTTCCGGCTCATAAATCATATCACCATCTGTAGGGGCGTGCCCTGTGTGGCCGCCCTTTGATAATCAAATACAATTAATCATTAACGAACAAAAAGGTTTTGCTCCGCTGGAGCAAGAAATATGACAATTAAAAGAATTAAGTTTCAAAAAAATAGCTTATCGGCTAAATCATAAGATAACACTGTCATTTAAGCAATAAAACATACCAAAATAGCAAAAATGAAGGATGGTATATGTTAAATAAAATCAATTAGTTATCTTGTAAATTGCGAAAATGCCGCCCTGACCCCGTCCGCTTTATGAAACCCTGCAACTACGACACTGTTCTTGGGAATTGTAAGAATATTTGGTTTCCAGCTCTTTTCTCCACCTTTACTTGCTTTTGTAAAGCCAAATCCATCTTTATTTCGGTATAAAAGCATTCCAAACTCATTTTTATTCGCAGAAGACCTATTTTGTTTTAAAAAATCTGTGAAGTATTTATTTGCGGCCTTTTTTGCTTCAAAAAAAGTCTTAAACTCACTGCTTTTAATTTTATTATGGTTATCTTTAACAGGCTTCTCATCATTCTTTTCTTGCAAATTATCTTTATTGCTATTTCCCCCTTTTAGACCCAGAGGATCCATCTTCATAATCGGATTATTCCCAACATAACTATACAAATTAAGCTCACCAAGCGATCCCTTCTTAACCGCACTTTGAGGACTCTCAACAAACAACGGATCAGGCGTCAACCACCTCCCAACATCCTGCAAATAAAACCTCGCCCCAAAATAGGTAAGATTGATATCATCATCCTTCTCTTTTCCTGTATAACCATAGAAAAATTCTTCCCCTTCACTCTTCCAAGTCATTCCAAAAGGCAAGCAAGATGTTTCTGATTGAACTCTCATGCGGAAAGAATAACAAAAGAGAGCGGTAAGGTCAAATTCTATACAGCTTTAATTTGGTGTATCACAAGGAAAATTATGTTATATATTATTGTAGGGGCGACCCACTGTGGTCGCCCGAAAGGCAACAAGGGGTTGCAACCCCTTGTTGAATAAATTCAATATATTACGCATCATAGCCTCCGTTATATAGGGCGGATACATGGATCCGCCCCTACAAGAATTCGTCAAACGACGGGGTCACGCTAAAGCATGACCCCGTCCATTGCTACTTCCACGGATCTTTCGGATGCTCCGTGTTGGGCTCTTATTATTTTTCTTCCTTTATATTTTTATCTGAAATATCTCTATTGAGCACCTCTGAATCATGCCCTATTCTCACAACTAACTCACGAATTCTATCAAGAACGATGGAATCACCGTCATACTCTACCTTTATCTCATCATTATTCACATCAACTCGCACCTCCTTGACGCCAGGAAGTTTACGACCTACATGCTCGATAGCGTAAACGCAAGAACCGCAGTGTGCTCCATTAATATTAAGTAACCCAATTTTCATAACAGACCTCTTTCATCATATTTGACGAAAAGATTTTAATCGTAAGAAAACAATAAGGCAAGGAAATAGTACTTGAATGTCCTATTTTACTCTATCTGTAAGAAAAACGGGGTCATGCTTTTAGCGTGACCCCTGCGTCATAACGATTTAACAAGGGGTTGGAACCCCTTATTGAATATTAGTTAGTCTTTTTTGAAGAACTTTTCCAATGTTTTAGAAAGTGTCTTCACCTGAACTTCAACAGTTGAATAGATATCTTC
>JAGLDR010000172.1 GCA_023145475.1 bacterium | reverse complement strand
AATACTTGGGAATAAGGGGCTTCACATCATCAATGGATTCTTTTTCTGATTACATTCAACATGGAGGAATGCCAGAGTGTTTTAAGCTTCCTGATTATGATGCGAAACAGCACTATATTTCAAATTTAAGAGATTCGATTGTATTGCGGGATATTGTAAAAAGATATCAAGTTCGTGATGTGAGGTTGCTTGATCAACTAATTGAATTGATTATGGATTCTGTTGGAGGTCTTTTCTCAATTTCTAAATTGGTGCGTACTTTGGGCAGCAACAATATTAAGGCTAATAGTATAACAATTGGTAATTATGTTGAATATCTTAAGAATGTGTTTTTTATTCATGAAGTTCTCAGGTATGATGTTGCGGGGAAAAAAATCATTACAGGAGAAAGAAAATTCTATCTCAATGACCCTTCCTTTCGTTTTTATAGTAATCTCCTGAGAGATGAAGCTCCCGGAAAATACCTTGAGAATGCAGTTTTCATGCATCTTTTAAGAAAAGGTTATTCTGTACAGGTTGGTTCTATTGTGGGAAAAAAAATTGATTTTGTTGCAAAGAAAAATGGGAAACAGCTTTATATTCAAGTGGCGTACCTGTTGAGTGGAGATGAGGTTATTCGCAGGGAGTTTGGCAACTTAGAACTTATCAAAAATAACCACAAAAAAATTGTTATCTCCCTTGATCCTCTCTCTTTTGGGAATAAAGATGGAATTGAACATTTTAGAGCGTGGGAGTGGTTTACGAATGATTAAAAAAAGGGTTCGTAGAGCAACTATTCTTTACTATAATGAGATAAATTTATAGAATCGGATGTCTTTGTTAAACTCAAGCCTTGGATTTGGACTTTTTTATTGGATTGTAAATATAGGCGGGTTTTTCGCACCTCTTATGGCGTCCGCACTGCGTGGAAATGCACATGACGGATATACATGGAGCTTTGTCTTTTATGGCGCTGCGATTGTAACAGCTATTAATTTCATCCCCGCCCTTTTTGTCTATCAAGAACCTGAGAAGTCAGGAGAAAAACCATCCGTACAGACAGTGTGGAAAAATATAACCACCGCACTAAGCGACTTTGATTTTATGATGTTTCTTCTCATATTCTCAGGGTTTTGGTTGATGTTTATGCAGCTGTGGGACCTGCTTCCCAACTTCATCAATCAGTGGATTGACTCTCGCCATCTTGCCTCAATTCTTCCTGCAGCACTGACGGATAACGGCAATGTAAAGGCGGAACAAATTATCAATATCAATGCATTCAGTATCATCGCATTTATGGTTCCATGGTCTATCGTTACCGGAAAATTCAACCGTCTTACGGCAATCACCGCTGGTGTTTTGCTGACCACTGTTGCATTTCTCGGAAGTGGCCTGTTTATGAGTGGCACCGTTGTTGCGCTTATGATTGTTCTGTTTAGTTTTGGTGAGATGACCTGCTCTCCAAAGTTTTCTGAATATATTGGAGTCAACGCTCCACCTGACAAAAAAGCTCTCTACATGGGACTTTCTAATATACCATTCGCCTTTGGTTGGATTATAGGAAATGTCATGTCCGGACCACTTTATGATGCATTTGGCAACAAACTTATGCTTGCTCGTCGCTTTTTGACGACAGAAAAAGGATATACCGTTGCAAAAATGCAGGGAATTGTTGATACATACACTAAAGCAAACCCTGACAAACTTTCAATCGATACGCTTAACGGCATTACCATCGAAAGTTTTAATTTTATGCCTCATATTGAAAAACTGTTGGGACTAGACACCTACGCAGTCAATAAAATACTTTGGAATTTATATGATCCATGGATTATATGGGTCATTCTTTCTGGATTTGGACTTCTTACTATTGTTTCAATGGGATTTTTCGCAATCTATAAAAAAAGAAAGACAAAACGGTTAGCTAACGCAAAGATATAACCCTGTCGTCAAGCAGTTCTGGATTAGTCTTTCTTTTCGTCAATCTCTCCACCATATCAAGAAATGGCACAATTGGAATCTCTTCAGCTCCCATTGATTGCATATGCGTTGTTGTCATCTGAATATCAAGCAGCTCTACACCATGGGTTTTCAGTTGAGAAACAGCAGCAATAAGCGCAACTTTCGAACCGTTTTTATGCAAAGAGAACATTGATTCACCAAAAAAAACACCACCAATAATAACACCGTAAAGACCGCCGACAATCGCACCATCTTCCCATGCTTCAAAGCTGATAGCATGCCCCGCTTTGTGCATTGCGATATAGGCATTTTGCATATCATTGGTAATCCATGTTCCATCTTGACCCGCTCGTGGCACAATTTGGCAAGCCGTTATCACTGATTCAAAATCTCTGTTTTGCGTAACACTATAACGCCCTTTACGCAAGAACTTCTGCATTGACTGGGAGATATGTATCTTGTCTGGGAAGAGGACAGCGCGAGGATTTAAAGCATGCCACATAATCGGGAAACCCTCTTCGTACCAAGGGAAAATGCCGCTTTTGTAGGCAGCAAGCAGTCGAGGAATTGAAAGATCTCCCCCAATGCAGAGCAGTCCATTAGAATCCGCCTCTGTTGCGTGTGGAAAGAGTGGTGGTGAATCGGCCTCAATGAGATAGACGGTCATGAAAAGAGTGCAGTCAGCTGGCCTTTTTTGAGGGAAATAATTGCGGAACCACCCTCTTTTAGTTCGCCAAAAAGCAGTGCGTCGGTTAGCAATTTCTCAAGCTCTTTCGTAACAAGCCTTTCCGCTTCTCTCGCACCAAATTCTGCTGAGAAGCCCAGTTTTGCCAAATGGGTGATAGCGGATGGTGAAACAGACAACTTCACTTTTTTCGCAAGCAATCTCTCGGCTATCTGACGAATAAACTTCTTGATAACATTATTCATAATGGCAGGAGTAATACTATTAAAAAAGACCGTTCTATCGAGCCTATTCCTAAATTCAGGTGAAAAGAGTCGCTCAACTGCCTCTTTTGTCTTGTTCTGTGTCTGGTTATGCTTGCCAAAACCAAGAGAGCTCTTAGAAATATCCCGCGCACCTGCGTTGCTTGTCATAATGATAATCACATTACGGAAGTCCGCTTTTTTTCCTTTGCTGTCTGTCAATGTTCCATAGTCCATAATTTGCAAAAGAGCATTAAAAATATCACCATGGGCTTTTTCAATCTCATCAAGCAGAAGAACTGCATGTGGATGAGAGCGAATTTTATCTGTCAAGAGTCCGCCCTCGTCATATCCAACATATCCTGGAGGCGAGCCAAACAGCTTGGCAATCGAATGTTTTTCTTGGTATTCACTCATATCAAAACGGATAAGTGGAATGCCTAAAGTATCAGAAAGCGTGCGAGTTAGTGCCGTTTTCCCAACGCCTGTTGGGCCAACAAAAAGCATTGATGCCGTTGGTTTATCCGGATTTGAAAAGCCAGCTCTTGACCGTTTCACAGCGGCAACCACCGTTGCGATGGCCTCTTTTTGACCAAAAATCTGTTTTGCAAGGGCCTTTTCCAACATTTTCAGTTTGCTTGACTCTTTTCTCGATAGATTTTTCACAGGGATTCCTGTCATAATCGAAAGAGTCTCTGCTATCTCTTTTTCACCTATTTTCTTTAACTTTCTCTTTTTCATACGATTTGCTGCACCAGCTTCATCAATAACATCAATCGCCTTATCAGGAAATGAGCGATCTGAGATATGCTGAGCAGAGAGATTAATTGCTGCATCAATCGAATCCTGTTCAAAATCGACAGCGTGATGCTCTTCAAATCGAGATATAATCCCCGTTATAATTTTTTTTGTCTCCTCTTGTGTTGGCTCAGGAACGGAGACAAGCTGCATTCTTCTCACCAGTGCTGGATCTGTTTCAATATGTTTGCGATACTCTTTATCAGTCGTTGCCCCGATGACGCGAACATCACTTCGAGAGAGCAGAGGTTTAAGAAGATTTGAAGCGTCCATCGAGCCATTCGATGTCGCACCCGCACCAATAATATTGTGAAACTCATCAATAAAAACAATGACTTTGTCCATCTGCTCTAGCTTTGTCACCACTGTTTTCAGTCGTTGTTCAAAATCACCTCGATACTGTGTTCCAGCAACAAGGCCAGCTAAATCAAGACGATAAAGTGAAAAATCCTTTAGTGGTTTTGGAACATCTCCGCTCGCTAAATACTGGGTCAATCCTTCAACAATTGCCGTTTTACCAACACCAGGATCGCCAATAAGCAGTGGGTTGTGCCGAGTCTTTCTGAGTAAAATTTGCTCAACTCTTTTGATAATATTATCTCGTCCTATAAAGGGCTCAAACTCACCATTTTGTGCCATCTTTGTCCACGGAAGAAGAAAAGCAAGATGATCGTTACCACCATCTTTCTCTTTTCGCCCCATAAATCTTTCCTCAATCATCTCTCTGTCGTCTGGGTCATCAAGGCCTAAATCTATCCCCACTATCTCGTCATCATCATCCTCATCAAAAGGAATCCCATCATCTAAAGAGGTCGGAGATGAATGTGCAACAACTTTAATAATATCAAACTGTTCAATCCCCTCAGAAGAGAGAAGGAAAGCAGCAAAAGATTCTTCATAATCGTAGAGTGAAATCAACATATCAGATAATTCAATCATATCTCGTCCCGACGATACAGCACGCCCCGCAGCAAGAGTCATCAGGCGTTGAAACTGAAATGACTGAAGCACCTCCTCTCGTGATGTCGTTGGAACATTTTCTGTAATATGTTTTTTGAGTATCTCTCGAAAAGTTTCAAGATTAACACCCACTTTTGTCAAAATATCCGCGCCTTCATCGGTCATTGTTACACTATAGAGCAGGTGCTCTGGTGTTACAAATTCGTGGTGTTGCTCTTTCGCCTCGAAAAAGGCTGACATAATAAGGCGATGGACCTCTTTAGCTATATTCATCTATATTTTCTCCATAACACATTTAAGAGGAAACTGCTCACTTTGAGCCCTCTTTTCAACCATGATAATTTTTGTTTTTGCAATATCAAACGGAAATGTCCCAACAACGCCCCGCCCCATTTCGTGAACATCAAGCATTATTGCTGTCGCCTCTGAAGCACTTTTCCCGAAAATCTCAATCAATATCGACACGACAAAATCCATCGTGGTATAATCATCGTTCAACAATACCACACGGTAAAGCGACGGGTGTTTTATCCGCCCTCTTGATTTAGTCAGTAAATCTGATTGGTTGCCACCGCTTGATTGTCCCATTATTTTTGCCAGTTATCCGTTAATAATCTGCTTTCTGAAGTATAGCACACAGAGCGTTTTTGTCAAACCGTTACTGTTTTACGGATTGCCCTTCAATACAAACAGATTTATTTCGTTACAATCGTTTAGAGTATATCTTAGTGGCCGCACGGAGATGCTAGCACAAATATGCGAATGAGTTGCTCGCTCAAAAATGAACCGTTCCCAAGAATAGTGACACGGATATCAAATGTTTGAGGGTAGCAGCTATAGACAAAATCATTATAAAATTCGATGTCAAATGTAATGTCTGTTCCCTGTTTCACGCCAAAAAAGGTCGTGTCGTTTTGTCCTGTTACACCATCTGAAGGGGTCGCAGAAAGAGTGGTGCTACTTTTGATAAAATCAAGGACGCTTCTTTCTCCATATTATTATCAATAAGCTAACATATATTTTGCATAATAACACTCTTTATGTTCCTGTGCGTTTATGCAGGCGGTTGGGATGGTGAATGATCATATGATGGATTGTTTTCGGTATGAGGAGATTAGGAAGGAATCATAGGGGTTTTGTTGTTTGTAGAGACGATGCATGCATCGTCTTAGGGATTATTTGGATGGTTTTATAATCATCGAAAATGTGATCTGGATTTTTCGTAGCCTTGTAATACGGGTGCTTACCCATCCGACTGTTCGGGCGTATCGTTGCGCTGTAAACAAAGCCGGTAGCGACCAGGCTACATTCAGCTAATGCTTTGGGGCGTTACGGTCTGCTATCGGCACTCTTTACAGTATTGTAACTGAATAATGTTTGTCTGTATATTATAGGAGTCTCGGAAATGATTAAGCTACGAACGGATATAATCCAAGGGGCGAACAATCGATTCCCGAGACCCTGGATCAATATACAAGGGGCGAATGGCATTCGCCCAATTATTAATAATCGATGGAACACAAATGATATAAAAGGTTCAGGGCTATTTTATTCCGGTCTCCGCAACTCATCAACGACCATCTGCATCGTCTCAACCAACGAATTGCCAACAAACACCGAAAATGGTTCCAAATCGCCTTTATCCGCTTCAAC
>JAGLDR010000171.1 GCA_023145475.1 bacterium | reverse complement strand
AAAACTCAATAGGAAGATACTCTCGACCAGTGTTGATAACGGCTTCAATATCAGGTTCATGGCGATCATGAAGAAGCCCTTTAACTTGGTTGTAATATCGTTTTTCAATGGCGAAGAACCAGAGGTTGCGAACCAAAGATGCGCCCGTTCCAAAAAGTTTAAATCCCTGTTTTTTGGCCATAAAATTCTGGATATATTCGGTGTACAAAATCCACTCATGCATCGGTGAAAGCCACGCTTCTCCGCCACCTTCTTCAATAGCTTTAATAAGATTATCGTTGGCAAAAGGGTTACAACGAACATATATTTCACCAACGATTCCAACAAGTGGTTTTTTGCCAGAATAGCGACCAATTGAGGCAAATCTATCGTGAATTTTTCCAAGCGTATCGCGTGGATCTTGTTTTTTCTCTAAAACGGCGACTAATTGCTCAAGTGATTCATCAAAAACGGTATCTGTATCGCCTTTTGATTTTTCGTATGGTCTCACTTTATTTGCCAATTTCAAGGTGATGTCAGCACAGAGCATTGTGTGCATAAAATAGCGCCGTAAATCTTCTGGCAAACCTTGATATGAATTGACTGACGATGGAGACAACAGCTCAAGTTCAGGACCTGATTGATGCTCTCCAATATAGTTATCAAGCAGTGAATATTGACCAAAACGGCACGGGCCTTCCGCAGTCGGCATAAAAAGAATGTGTCGCCCTTTTTTGTCCTCGACATTGTCAAGAAACGAGCCAAGTGTCAGTGCCATCGGCATGCACTCTGCTCCGCGCAACTCTTTTTTGCCTCGATTGAGTGAAACAGTGTCTTCGAGCGGCAGTGGTTTCGCATCAAATCCAAACCCTCTGAATGCAGCAGCAAAAAGCGGTGTTCCTGCTTGATGCATCGATGGAACCCAGATTGTAGCGTTATTCAAATCAGGTTTTTTAGTAACAGGATACCGAGTCGGAAGTGCAGAAAGTCCACGCCCTAAATTATGTTTTTCATACTGCTTAACAACATCTATAAATGCCTCAAGTCTGGTGCGATATCCGCCATCACTATCATGCTCATCAAGCTCAAGTGCCAAATAGGGCTTTCCTGTGCTTTCACGCTCTGCATAATTCAAAATAAAGCTATCTGGTCCACAGTTAAAGTTGGTCAAATAGATTGGATAGACATGATCAAGTTTACGAATGCGTCTCATCGCCGCAATAATGCGTTGTCCATAATACCAGTAGAGATTGTGATAGTCTGTCTTTTCTAAATCCTCAAGCGCCAAATCAAGCATATCAACAGGAAGGACATGATATCCCATCTGTGCGATTGTCTCAGGAATATTAAGATTGATACCTCTATCATAGATGTTGTATGGTCGCCCAAGCAGAACAAAGAGCGGTGTCTTGCTGCTTGGAATAGTTTTTATCAGCTTTTCACCCGCTTCCTGCACCCTCTTCTCAAAGGTACGATATGTCGATAGTGCCTGACTAAATGCCTTGGTCATCACCTTTTTTGAATGGGGAAAAATCTCTTTTAACACATCATAAAGTGCCTCGCCATTTCGTTTGTCTGGCAAGCGTAAATCGATAACTGGCGCTAAAAGTGGATTGGTATCAATGTTATTTCTTCTCAAAGCAGAGCGAATAACCGCAGGACTACTTTGCACATAGGGACAGTAGTACGAAATTGCCGTTGAAGTCTTATCCTCTTCTGCAATATAGGCTGGCTGAAAAACAGGGAATCCTTTTTCTAAAACATCTGCCGTGTGGCCAATAGACAACTTCATTGGAAAACAGCTGTCAGCCGTACTATAACTGCGGCTCAACTCTTTCACTGATGGGGTAGAATAGGAAGAAGAGAGCAAAAGTCTCGCACCTAATTCAGCAAAAAACTCACGCCACAAAGGAAAAAGAGAGAATGCACCAAGGGCGTTAGGCATATAAATTGTCTGCGGTTTTTCATCTTTTTTCACCACTGGCTGTCTGTTCATCTCTCGCTTTATCGCGTCTCGCTGACGATAGGCAACCACTCCAGGAAGCTCTTTGCGCACCTGCTCTTCTGGCTCACGACCACACATATATCCCCAAGAAAACTGTTTTCCATCATCTCGGGTAACATTGGTGATACGGCAAAGATTGTTGCACAACTTACAGACACTTGCTGTCGTTTCAACAGACAAATCCTGCGCTTTCCGGCCAATAAACGAGGTTTCCCGCTCTTCTATATCTTCAAGTGCAAGCAGTGCTGCGCCAATTCCGCCCATAATATGACAGTAGGGTGAAACGACCACCTCAACATCGAGCAAATTCTCGAAAGCAGCAACTAAACCACGGTTTCTCGCCGTTGCGCCTTGAAAAAATATCTTATCTTTGCTTATTTTTCGATTACCCACCACGCGAGTAAGATAATTTTGTACAATTGAGAAGAGAACAGAAGAGAGTGCCTCCTCTTTTTGATACCCCTGTTTCAAGAGTGAGCGAAGATCCTGCTCCATAAAAACAGTACAACGATCAGATGTCCGTGGGGGCGCTATTCCCTCAGTCACATCACCGATATCAAACAGTGGAATATCTAGCTTTCGAGCCTGCTCTTCAATAAATGAGCCAGTTCCTGCGGCGCAGACATAGTTCATATTGACATCTCTGACCATTCCCTGCTCAAGTCTAATATATTTTGCGTCCTGTCCACCAATCTCAAATATCGTTTCAACCTCAGGATGGTAGTGACCTGTCGCTGTTCCGTGCGCAGTAATTTCATTGATTATTGAGTCGGCACCAAATATGTGGCCAACTATCTTTCGTCCTGAGCCTGTTGTTCCAAAGGCAACAACCGCCATCTTTCTATCGCCGACAACCTTATACATCGATTTGAACAAGGTTTTTGACGAACCAACAGGGTCACCAGCAGTCTTACGGTAGAGATCAAACAACGGCTCGCCAGTCGAAACATCAATTGCGGCAATTTTTGTTGAAGTTGAGCCAATATCCATCCCAAGTGAGACAGAAAAAAGCTCAGGAAGCGTGCCATTCACTCGGACTTCTGTCCCAAACTCATCAACTTCAACGGGAGGAAACTCTGGGAATGTGCTCTTCTTCAAAATCAACTCAGGCATCTTTGAAGACTCTTTTTGCACAGAAATCGTGCGGCGTTTCAACTGTTCAATAGACTCGCCACGCATAGTCGCCGCACCAATTGCAGTAATTCCAAAACTATTTTCAGGAATAATCCACTCTGCTTCAGGATTATCCGAACGAAGCCAACGAAGCACTTCTAAATTACGACTTACTCCTCCAACAAAAACGATAGGTCCCACAGGGTCGGCACCTTTGAAAAGGGTGCTAACGGCACTTCTTGCAAGTGCTCTGCACAATCCTGCCCACAACTCTATCTTGTTACGACCCTCTTGCTGATGGTGAATCAAATCACTTTTTGCAAAGACGGTGCAACGACTCGCAACAACAGGCGGATCATCAATCGCAAGTGCTGTTGTCTGCGTCAAATCAAAGCCCAATCTTTCTGCCTGCTCTTCAAGGAAGAGTCCCGTTCCAGCAGCACACAGCGTATTAGTAGCAATATCATTGACCACGCCATCTGAGATACTGTACATCGTCAGCGAGGATGCGCCAACATCAATAATCCTCAATGAAGAATCACCAAACTCCATAGCACGAATTGCACGCACAATAGCCACACTTTCCGGAATAATTTCTTCAAGACTCTCCTCAGAAAGAGACGAAAGTCCCTTGCCCGTAAACGCAAGAGTGGCATCAAGTGGCAATGAACCGATAATTCGACCAATCAACTGTGGAATCTCACCACCATGTTTACCCTGTTCAACAATTGAACCATCAGAAGATGCTAAAGTATAATAGGTGGTGCCGATATCGACACCAAAACGATTAGATGACATGATGACATTTCCCCCGCGAAACAATCAAATTCAGCTGAGAATTATACGACAGAATAAAAAAAATGCTAATTTTGGTGATATTTTTTGTGGAAATAGACGGAAAACAATTCGTAATGGCAATTCACGAATTGCCCCAAGGAAAAACGCACAGATATTGACAACAGGGTCAGAAATCATTACATTCCCGAAGACTCGTTACGAGGAATACAAAAAAATGTTTGAGATATTTACAAAACTGGCCGACTTCGTTGTCTACGGCACCATCGGCATGGAGAGAGGCTCACATCTTGCAGGAAGCATTCACTTCTTCATTGAAGATGTAACAAAAATCTATTTTCTCCTGATTATTATGATTTATACCATCGCGTGGCTCAGAGCGTCACTCAATGTTGACAGAGTCCGCGACTATTTGGCAGGGAAAAACAGAT
>JAGLDR010000170.1 GCA_023145475.1 bacterium | reverse complement strand
GCATGATTGGAGAGAATTTTTATGTCTACATAAACACTGCACGGATAAAATATGCTGTTGAATTGATGAAGAATAAAGCGAACCATAAGAAGAGTATCCTTGAAATAGCCTATGAGTCAGGATTTAATTCAAAATCCGCTTTTAACACCTATTTTAAAAATATAATTGGCGCAACTCCCCATAAATTCAGGAATTCCATAACCTAATTTACAGCCATATTTGACACTATATCACTTATCTCCTATAATCTCAGAGAGAATAACCGTACGGGCTATTCACGAATTGCCACCTGTTGGCTGACGGAGAAAAGCAATGTTAAAAAAATTACCTATTGGCATTCAGGATTTCAAAAAATTACGCGAGCAAAATGCACTCTACATCGACAAGACAGAAATCATCTTTCGTTTGATTGATCAAGGCTCATATTACTTTCTCTCTCGTCCTCGAAGATTTGGAAAATCCCTACTCATTTCAACACTTGATGCCATCTTTTCAGGGGAAAAAGAGCTATTTAAGGGACTCTGGATTGAAGACAAAATAGAGTGGAAAAAACATCCAGTGGTGCGAATTGATTTTACCAGTGATAGCGTAAAAAAACTAGGCGTTGAAAAAGCAATTGATGAAATGCTTGACGCACACGCAGAACGACACGAAATCACTTTATTCAAAACCAGCAATCGCGGTCGACTGGGCGAACTGGTGATAAAACTGCACGAAAAGACTGGAATGCAAGTTGCCGTACTTATTGATGAATACGACAAGCCAATCATTGACAACCTCCAAGACATCGAGCAAGCGGAAGAGAATCGTGATATTCTCAAGGATTTCTATGGCGTGCTTAAACCACTTGATCCGCATCTCAAATTTGTCTTTCTCACTGGTGTTACAAAATTCTCAAAGATTACGATATTTTCTGATTTGAACAATCTCAATGACATTACTATTCACGGAGAATATTCAACAATGCTCGGTCTCACAAAAGAAGAGATAGACCACGCATTCGCGAACCGCATTCCTGAAACCTGCAAAAAACTCGCTTTGACACGCGAGGAGTTCAATGGACAGTTAAAATCTTGGTATAACGGTTATTCATGGGATGCAAAAAACTTTATTTATAATCCCTTTTCCATTTTGCGTTTCTTTGATGCACAATCATTTCAAAACTTCTGGTTTTCAACTGGAACACCGACTTTTTTAGTCAATTTTATCAGGGATAAAGGGCTCGATGTTACCGATTTAGAAGAATATCCTGTTAATCAAACCTTTTTTGACAAATTTGACATTAAAAATATTGATATCATCTCTCTCCTCTTTCAAACTGGCTACCTGACTATCAAACGAAAAGATTCCTATGGATTTATTATGCTCGGATATCCAAATGAGGAGGTTCGAGGTTCATTCTCAGATAATCTTCTTGAAAGTTATGCCAATAAAGAGCAATCAGAAATCAGCAAAGCTATGCGCAATATGATGCTGGCATTAGAAGATAATGATATTGACTCTTTTCGTAAAGAGATTAACGCCCTTTTTGCCTCTATTCCACATCAGATTTTTATTGCAAAAAAAGAGGCGTACTATCACTCAATTATCTATCTTGTCTTGAAGTTGCTTGGCGTCTATATTGATGTCGAGGTTTCAACTTCTCGTGGGCGACTTGACGCTGTTATCAAAACCAAAGAATTTCTATTTGTGATTGAATTTAAGATGCTTCCTGTCACGGCTGATGAAGCACTCAATCAAATCAAAGAAAAAGGCTACGCCGAGCCGTATAAAACTGATAAACGAGAGAAGTTTATAATTGGCATCTCATTTGATCCTGATAAGCGAGAGATTGAGGAGATGAAAGTGGAACGGTTTTGATATCAAATAATTGTTACTGCGCACGCGTTTCCTCCATCGTTATCTGATGAATTTTCGCTCTCTGTAACATCTCCTGTATCGTTTGTATCAGCGGTATCAGTTAGATTGTTTTATTATATTTTTTACCGACGCAAAATATAGAGTTGGACTCCATATCTATGCCTCACTCAATGGTTGCCCAACTTGTCTCCACAGTTTCTCTCCGAACAGGTGTATTGAAAACATCAAAAACACTAAAACAATCACCATGTATAGATGATATCTTTTGTATTATCCTGCATGGGAGCGTACGAAGTATTCCACTTTTCATCATCTGTTTTCTTCGTGGAAGAGAGACAATTGTATATTAATCCACCAGAAACACGAGAACAAGTTAATGATTCGTCATCGCTTTCCAACTCTCCTACTCCAACGCCGACATTTTTTTTATTCAGAAAAAGCACATCTTCATTTTCCTGTACATCAGAAGGTCTAATCGGGTTGCCACATAAATCAAAACCACCAGTATCCGGACCGGTATCT
>JAGLDR010000017.1 GCA_023145475.1 bacterium | reverse complement strand
CCTGTCAGCATTTCTGATGTCACAACTTCTTTGTTGCAATTTTTATTGGAATTTCCAGTGGCTTATCAATCCCCTTCTCTTTGAGCATTTTGTTCAGCTCTTCAATCATCTCATCCACTTTCTCAACATTGCTCTCTTCTAAGAACTCTTCAACACTGCCCCAATATGCCTCTCCACACTTAAGACAACGAAGCCCTTTGTCTAAAAAAAACTGATTTGACTGTGGATAGTCGATTAACATATCCTCAACAAACATATCGCGTGTAATCATGGCTTATATCTCCTGCAAACCGTTCAGTTTTAGCATAAACTTTTTAGAGATAAGTGCAATAAATTAGGCGACCCGAATGAATAATTTGACTTTCTCGAACTCCTCAACTACTTTTCCCTGTCTTCTTATATTAAGGGCGTCACTTTTATTGGAGGTTTATCATGGGTCACGGACCAGCAGTTAAACTGGAGAAAGATTATGCTTCTCCTGCAAAAACGAAATTGGGTGTTAAGCTCTTTTTTGTCTATCTTACAATTTATGTAGGATTTGTTGTTATCAACACTATCAATCCACAAATTATGGAGATGAGAATGTTTCTTGGACTCAATCTTGCCGTTGTCTACGGATTTGGATTGATTATTCTGGCGATTGTTATGGGGCTTGTCTACAACCATATCTGCACAGGATACGAAAACAAGATGAATAAACCTCAAGAAAAAAAGGAGATTGAACAATGATTTATGAAGCATCTCCTATCGCAATTGCAATCTTTCTTATATTTGTTGCATTTGTTCTCGGACTATCATTTTATTTTGCAAAACAGACAAAATCAGCATCGAGCTATTTTGCTGCTGGCGGAACAATCCACTGGGCAGTTAATGGTATAGCATTTGCCGGTGACTACCTTTCAGCTGCATCATTTCTTGGAATTTGCGGAATGATTGCCTTTTACGGATATGACGGATTTCTCTATTCTATCGGCTATCTATCTGGTTGGATTGTGGCTCTTTTTGTTGTCGCTGAGCCGATGAAAAGAATGGGTAAATTTACCTTTACTGATGCACTCGATTCAAAATTTAACTCAAAGAAGATTCAGCTTATGGCTGCTATAAGTACGCTTGTTGTTTCGATGTTTTATCTTATTCCACAAATGGTTGGTGCCGGCGCGCTGGTTACTCCATTGCTTGGTCTCCCTCACTGGATGGGCGTTGTCATGGTTGGCGCAATTGTTATCTTTATCGTTGCAACAGCCGGTATGACTTCAACTACCTATGTTCAATTTATTAAGGGTGCACTCCTCATTGTCTTCTCAACTATTTTAGCAATATATCTTCTTGCAAACGGTCTTAACCTCAATCCTGGCGAAGACTATCATCAGTTCAAAACTATCGAAGTAAAAGTTGATGGAGCAAATGTTACTGCAATTGCGGGCTCAGAATATAGCCTTGCTGGACAGATCAAAGTGAAAAACCACCAATTTGTACAGTTGCAAAAAGGTGGCGTTAACAGTTGGTGGCATCTTAATGGCGAGCAACTTGAAGAGGCTGTCTCAATCGTAACGCAAGCAGATGGTATAAAACTTTATAATGGTGAACCAAAAGAGAAGAGAAAGTTTTTCTCTGTTGGCCACGCAAGCAAGATAGTTGTTGATGGAAAAGAGGTAGACAAATCAGGACCTCTCGGACCATTCTCCTTTCTTACTACCATTGAAAATAGTGAAATTGTTCTGTTTGCAAAAAGCGGTTTCACCCACGAAGGGAACAAGGTTGCTCTCTGGTATCAAAAGCCAACTTCAGGCACAAAGATTATGAGACCTGGACTCAAGTTCAAGATTGATAAGGGCTCAGATTTTATGAGTAAATTGAACTTTATATCTCTTATGCTCGCACTCTTCTTTGGAACCGCTGCCCTGCCTCATATTCTTATCAGATACTACACTGTCCCTAGTCAAAAAGATGCGAGAAAATCGACAATTGTTGCCATTGCTGCTATTGGATTCTTCTATATTCTTACCCTCTATTTGGGACTCGGCGCAATGCTTAACGGCGTTATTGATGTCGAGAGTTCAAATATGTCGGCTCCACTGCTTGCGAAATATTTTGGAATCGGCCTCTTTTCTATCATCTCTGCGATTGCGTTTGCTACCGTTCTTGGAACGGTCAGTGGACTTATTGTCGCTGCATCAGGAGCTGTTGCACACGATTTGATGGACAACTTTCTTGACATCAAAATGACGGACAACCAAAAGGTGAAAGCAGGTAAAATTGCGGCGGTGGTTGTTGGCGGAATTGCCATCCTTCTTGGCATCTCATTTAAGGGAATGAATGTGTCGTTCCTTGTTGGCTGGGCATTTGCCGTTGCTGCCTCTGCAAATCTTCCTGCAATTCTTATGCTTCTTTTCTGGAAGAAGACAACTGCAAAAGGCATCGCCTACTCTATCGGAGTTGGTATGGTTTCAGCACTTGGTATCATCTTAGTCTCTCCAAGTATGTTTGTTCGCTATGGTCTAGATCCTATGACAGCACCTCTTGGACTGAACAACCCTGGAATCATCTCTATTCCACTCAGTTTTATCACCATTATTGTCGTCTCATTGTTGACACAAAAAGATAACGCAAATCTCAAAGAAATCGTATAACTAAATTCACTCACTAATCTATCCTGTGGAAAATTGATTTTTCCCCATTAAAATAGTATAAAAAGTCGTAAATTATAGAGCTTCCATCTGGTGGCCGAGGGGTGTTATTGTTGTGACTCTGAAATATAATCACTTTTTTGATTTGTTAGATGGCAAAAAGACGCTTGATGAATCTCTGTTTGACTTTCAAAAAATCGAGAAAGGCTTTGCCTTTTTGCAGGTTGAATCTGCTCAGCGCGTTGTCTATGGTGTCAACACTGGCTTTGGCCCAATGGCACAGTACCGCATTGAAGACAAAGATATTATCGCACTTCAATATAACTTGATTCGTTCCCACGCTGCTGGCGCAGGAAAACCACTCGAACCACTGCAAGTTCGCGCTGTTCTGTTGACTCGGCTTCAGACACTTGCTCAAGGATATTCTGCTGTGCATCCTGATGTTATTCGGCTTTTGATTGCGTTTATCAACCATGAGATTTATCCGCTCATTCCCGAACATGGCGGTGTTGGTGCAAGCGGTGATTTAGTGCAACTCTCCCATCTCGCTCTTACCCTCATTGGCGAAGGCGAAGTTTTTTATAAAGAAAAATGGCAACCAACCGCATCTGTCTTAAAATCATGCGGTCTAGCACCGCTTAAAATGAGATTGCGAGAGGGTCTTGCACTGATTAATGGCACTGCGGTTATGACGGGCATCGGTCTGCTGAATATTTCCCAAAGCAAACGGCTGCTTAAGTGGATAACTGTGGCATCGTCACTGCTCCTTGAAATTGTTCAATCTCCCGATGACTACTTTTCGCAACCCCTCAATGGGGTGAAAATGCATCCAGGTCAGAAAGATATTGCCGCAAATATGCGTACAATTCTTAAAGATAGCAAACGGTTAAAACAGCGTGACACTCACTCTCCATCTACTAACGGAGATGGCATATTTAATGAGAAAGTTCAAGAGTATTACTCGCTTCGCTGTACTCCGCAAATTCTTGGCCCCATTCTTGACAGCCTGTCGTACGCAGAAGAGGTCGT
Organism: bacterium; assembly: GCA_023145475.1. Taxonomy (GTDB): domain Bacteria; phylum UBP6; class UBA1177; order UBA1177; family JAGLDR01; genus JAGLDR01. The sequence goes on along the minus strand of JAGLDR010000017.1, from coordinate 1,102 downwards.
CGTTCACGAGCTGAATTCTGTCAGTGACAACCCAATGATTGATGGAGAAGCAGAACTTATTAGACATGGTGGAAACTTTCATGGCGACTATGTTGCGTTAGAGATGGATAAGATACGGATAGCAATAACAAAACTGACAATGCTTGCTGAAAGACAGATTAATTTTCTGTTTAACAGTCGTCTGAATGAAATTCTTCCACCTTTTTTGAATCTTGGGAAACTTGGACTCAACCTTGGAATGCAGGGAATGCAGTTTACCGCCACCTCAACAACTGCTGAGAATCAAACACTCGCAACGCCGATTTATACCCACTCAATTCCTAACAACAACGACAATCAAGATATCGTCAGTATGGGAACAAACGCAGCTCTTCTTACCGCAAAGGTGATTGAAAATAGCTTTCAAGTGGTGGCAATTGAGATGATAGCACTCACTCAAGCGGTTGATTATCTGCACTGTGAGGATAAGCTTTCAACTCAAACCCGTGCTGTTTTCAACAAACTCCGCACGCTTGTTCCACGATTTGAAGAGGACACTCCAAAATACAAAGAGATTGAGAAAGTATTTGAATTTATTAAAAATAACGGTGTAATTGATGAGTGAAACAGCACGAAGAATAGCGTTGGTAACAGGCGGCTCAAGAGGAATTGGCAAAGCAATCTGTGAGCGACTAGGAAGAGATGGCATTCACCTGTTGATTAACTATCGCTCCAACAGCGTTGCAGCGGAAGAGACGCTTGAGAATATTCGAAAAAGTGGTGGAAGCGGCGAACTGCTTCCCTTTGATGTCTCTGACCGTAAATCAATTGAAAAAGTACTCACTGAGTGGCATGAGAAAAACCGAGATGACTACATCTCTCTGCTTGTCAACAACGCTGGAATTACCAGAGATTCTATGCTGATGTGGATGCAAGATGAAGAGTGGCACGATGTGATTGACACCAACCTTCACAGCGTCTTTTATATCACGCGATTTTTAATTAAAAATATGTTGATGAATAAATATGGTCGCATTGTTAATGTCGTCTCTCTTTCTGGTCAGAAAGGTCTTCCAGGACAAGTTAATTACTCTGCGGCAAAGGCAGGCGTTATCGGCGCGAC
>JAGLDR010000169.1 GCA_023145475.1 bacterium | reverse complement strand
AAAAAGATTGATTCAATGCTTTTTGAGAGAACAGCTATCAGCAAACAACCTGAAGAACTTGCAAAACTTGAGATGAAACAGTTGAAAGAAGAGAATAAATTAACTCCTGATTTGGTGTTTAGGGATCACTATGTCTTAGATTTTTTAAATCTAAAAGATGTTTACTCTGAAAAAGATTTAGAGAGTTCTATCTTGCGTGAAATAGAAAGTTTTATATTAGAACTTGGATCAGGGTTTACTTTTGTTGCTCGGCAAAAGAAAATGATAATAGATAACAATGACTTTAGCTTGGATTTGCTCTTTTTTCATCGCAAATTGAAGAGACTCATTGCCATTGAACTAAAAATTGGGAAATTCAAAGCGGCGCATAAAGGGCAGATGGAACTTTATCTGCGTTGGCTTGAAAAATATGAGATGGAAGATGGCGAAGAGCAACCTATTGGATTGATACTCTGTGCAGAAGGGAATAGCGAACAAGTAGAACTTTTGCAACTTGACAAGGTCAATATAAAGGTAGGAGAATATATAACAAAACATCTTCCCAAAGAATTGCTTGCGAGAAAATTGCATCAATTTGCTCAAACAGCGAGAGAGCTGATAGAAAATAGAGAGTAGAAGGGGAAATATGAATAGAATGATAAAAACAGATAACATGTTTGATGATCATTTATGCAAGACAAACTGCCTTGTCGCTCAAAAAACGAGAAAAGTGAGCGTCAAAAATATGAAACGAGTGTAAAAAATGACAGAATTTACCCATGAGAAAATGCAATTTATTTTACAACTGAATCCTAGCTGATAAGATGATTCGTATTGTTGGTGTATGGAGCTCGGTTATATGCAATGGAAAAGAATCACTTCTGCAGTGTTTTTAATTCTGTTGTATTTTCCTATTTTTGCTGATTTAATCTTTGAAAAAAATGTCCCAGAGAAGTTGAAAGAGAGCGTAACTACCCTAAAAGAATCAAGAAAAATAACACATTCATTTTTGATTGAGATGCATGGAACAGAGTATCTTCTTATTATTTCAGATAATGGATTGATTCGCCGTTTACCGATGAAGGACCTCGTTGCAGAGGATGTTTTGAATGTTATAGAGACGATGGAGCAAGAGCTTGAACGCCTTGAAAAGGCAGCTGCAAAAGAGAAAAAGCCGTCATTGAAATCAGATCTGTTTGTTGAGACAAAACAGCAGCCAAAAAAAGAGGATCCACCAAAAAAGAGTCGATTTAAATGGCTTGGGTGGGCGGAGCCAGATAGCAGGTTTTATATAGGTCTGACGGCAAGTACGGAGGCAAAGTTTACGGGAGGAATTACCTTTTCTGCTGGTGTCTCCTTTTTGCGGTTTGGTATTCGTGTGCAGAAAGGTCTTAACATTGATCAAGGGCCAGATACGAAACCGATTTCATGGGAAAGTTATCTTATTGGTGGGCAGATGAATTTTGTTCGCTTTTTTAATGTTACTCTCAGTGTTGGATTTGATGTGGCCGTATACCGAATGAATGAGAAGTGGTTTGAACGGGAGTATATCGCTTTCAAAGCTGAGTATCGCTACAAGTGGTTTGTCCCTGGTGTTTCAATCTCTATTGCCCCTCGCTCTGTTACAATTCAGATTGATAAAAAGCTCTATACGATGGATCGTGTTATGGGAGTTTTTTGGTTCCAATTTGCATTATAATTTTCTTGCCAATTTTTTCTCTACTCTTATTATGTTTAAGTACGATTTATTTCACTTGAGGACGCTACTATGGCAAAGAGTGCAAAGAAGAGAGAGGTAATAGAGTTTTTACGCTCTATGGGCGATGAGGTTCAGAATCAAGAGGAATTGACCGTTATTGCCTCTGAGATTATCCTTTTGTTTCATAAGGTGTTAAAGGGGTTTCGTCTCTATCCGATGAATAATCCTGTGTTTGAGACTTATGCAAAGGAGTTTGTCGTTAATATTGAAAAGTTGCACGCTCACATACCTGTTATTCCTCTTCGGATAACAAAAGATGGTTTCTCTTTTCTTGACACACTTCTTGATGGTGGCGCCGATGATGGTGGCGATGGTGTCAGTTGGATTCTCTTTAATGATGGTATTCGGGAGATATTTTTTCAACGAGGGCTTGAGTGGGATGAGATAACCATTTTTTTCCGAATTCTTGCCAAAGTAACTGTCTTTGCAAATGAAGATTACGATATTGCCACGCTTCTGTGGGAAGAGGAGTTTGAGCATATTGGATACATTGTAGAGGAGGAGTTGATGGAGTCACCTCTCTTTGATGATAATGATTTTGAGGAGGTTTTTGATTTTGATGCCCACTCTAATCAGATTAAAAAGGTGCTTGAACAGAAAGATCGCGAGTTGAATGATGAAGATGCGACCTTTTTTGAGGTGAAGAAAGATTTTACCATTTTAAATAAAGATGTTGATCTCTATAAAAAGTTGATTGGAGATCACATTGGAGAAGCTGGAATTGTTACTACTTTTTTTAAAGAGATTGCCCGCAAGTTGTTGCTTGGCAGTGACGATTCATTAACGGAAGATCTTATTACGACCGCATCGACTTTGTGGGAAAAACTGGTGATGTTTGGCGCTTTTAATGAGGGTGTTCTCTTTTTGAAAACATTGATGGCTGTTGGGCGGAAGATGGCAGATAATCCACGATGGGAACGCCACATTGATATTCTTAAAAAGGGACTTGACAAGCTGAATGATGATGCTTTTATTGATGATATTTTTAGGGTTGCTGAATATATGGATGTCTCTGAAGATCAATATACAGGTCTCGGTGAGCTTTTGACAATGATTCCTTCGCACCATCTTCCAAAGGTTTTACGCTCTGTTACAACACTGTCTGAAGGGGCGATGAGAGAGAAGGCTCTTGCCGGCATTGGTAAAAGTTTGAAAACATTAAAGCCGCTTATGGAGTCATTTGATGATGGTGATTGGCGGGTTGTAAGAAATGCGGTAACAGTCCTCAAGGGGAGCACTCTTCCAGAGCGTGGCGAGATTTTACGAAAAGTTATCAATAGTGAATTTGAACAAGTGCGAATGGAGGCTCTCTCTGTTCTGCTTGATATCTCTTTAGATGAGGCACTTCCTGCTTTAGAAAAGTCTGTATTTAGTCCTGATAAGGGGATAAGGCAGATGTCATTTCACAAGTTGGTTACGATTAAAGGAAACAGTGTGAAGCCGATTATAAACAGGGTGTTTAGAGAGCAGCATATTCTCTCGCTTGACAATGATGAACTTCTTGATCTTTTTTCAACAGTTATGGATTCAAAACGGGATGATTTGCTTGATTTAATGGCCTCACTTCTCCAAGTTAAAGAGGGAAAAGTGCGCTCGCTTCTTTTGTCATATCTTCCTCAGACTCCTTCTGTAAAACCGATAGCTCGTCAGTTGATGCGCTCTGTCCAGTCGGAGTGGTTTACCACGCTTTCATCGCAAGATATGAAGAATTTCATGAAGATGGTTCGTCCAGAGGTTTTTATTGAGCTCTTTCCCCTTATTGAGCGAGCAGTTTTTAAGCTTGAGGGAGGAATGTTCAACAAGTCTGATGTTACGGAATTGAAAAAGAGTGTTTTCTCTGCAATTGTGGCGTATAAAAACTCACATACTGAGGCGGCTATATGGCTGAAAAAAGCGACCACAGAAGGGAGTAAAACGACAAAAAAAGTTCTTCAAGAGTTGGGGGTGTAAGATATGAGTGACAGAATTAAAAGAGATGAGTCGCGGCATCTGCTCAAACAGTTAGATCAAAATATATCAGAGTATGGATATGAATTTTCTTCGGCTTTCTACTCGCTGTGGAAGTCGGTTAAAATGCTTGGTGTTGAGAATGATGCTGTTATGACCAATGTGACGCGATTGATGGGTGTCGTGAAAAAACTTGGAGAGTCCTCTCCTACCATCTCGTTTGGCTACAATGGTATTGATGTTGCCGTAAATGGACAGCGGTTAAAAGGGAAGCGGACAGGAGCAGATTATCTTTCAATGCTTACGCAGCTTTTCACCTCGATGTACATTGGTGAATTTATCTTTCCTGGTGAGATAGAGCAGGGCGAGTTAATCAATCTTTGTCTTGTTACAACTTCGGTAACACTTGGCAATGAGGGAAGTGAAGATACTTATAAGCGGTTGTTAGCTGAAATGACAGAGAAGTGTCCATCAGTGATGCTTTCGATGTATGAAGAGGTTGAAGAGGAGTTACCTCCCATTATCGATCCTGCACAGATGGCTCGTCAAGTCTATAGAACACTGGTCGAAGAGTATGACGAATTTACATCAAAACTGAATGAACGCCGCTCATTTAATCTTAAGAAGGCAATTAGAGCGATTCAAAATATTGTTGATTTGTTGACAGATACCAGTGAGGAGAGTCAGTTTCATCATCTTATGACACTTGCATCTTTAAATGCCTATAAACAGAATTATTTTGGTACGCATGCAACTAATACTGCTATTCTCAGTATGGCAGCAGGGATTCACTTGAAAATGTCAAGAAATGTATTGGTGCCACTTGGTCTTGCTGGCTATTTTCACGATATCGCAATCACAGAAGAAGATATGGACAATAACGATTGGAAACAGCATACAGAGCGAGGGTTTATCTTGATGAGTCGTTTGAACTCACTCAACCTTCCGATGATGGAGTCTGCACTTGCCAATGCTTTACACCATAAGAATTATGATTCATTCGGAGAGGATTTAGGTGACAGTCGACAGGGCGGTATGGCAACGACTCCATTGCTAGAACTGGTTAAAATTGCTGATTATTTTGATACAGCAACTCGCTGGTGGCAGGGGAAAAAGAATCAACCGATTTCTCGAGCAAAAGCGATAAAAGTAATTTTTGATCGTGTAGCACAAAAGCAGTTTGCTCCCGCTGCTGCTCGGGCATTCTTAGCATCAGTTGGGCTCTATCCCCATGGCTCGCTTCTCAAGTTACGGGGAGAGCCCTTTTTTGCCTTTTCTACTGGTGGTTTTATGAGCAATTACCAACCTGTTGGCACTGTTGTTTTAGATGATTTACTCAAGCCAATTGATAAGAGAGATCTCTATCCTGCACAGTTGACTGATGTTGAGCCTACGCGTGATTTGCGTGTACCTCCGTCAACGATAGCGATGATATTGAATGATTTTAAGATAGTTTAGTGATAAAATCATCTCTTTTAGCATTGACGAAAGTTTCTGTACGCTTATACTTAAGTGTTGTTGTTTTTTTGAATAGAGGAGTTCGTTATGAAAAAATTATTGCTGACTATTTTGGTTATGGCACTTTTTCCACTGTTCTTTTCATCTTGCGGAGAAGATGAAATTATTTTAGGAAATGAGCTGGGTGGAGTTTGTGCTCCTCAAGGTGTGGTTTCGTGTAATTCAGATAAAGATACGGTGATTGAATGTATGAATGGTGTCTGGTCTTTTGTTAAGCAGTGTAACACGGCTTTTGGACATTATTGTATGGCAACGACAACAGGCGCACGCTGTGATGATGATACAGCCGATACTTCTGATACTTCTGATACTTCTGATACAGCGGATACAGCCGATACAGCGGACACAGCCGATACAGCCGATACAGCAGACACTGCTGATACCGCAGACACTGCTGATACCGCAGATACCGGTGATACAACTCCACCTCCAGTAAAAACGGAGTGTGAAAAGGTTTTTGACTGTATGGAAGTTTGTGTAGATGGCGACACTGCATGCCAACAAGCGTGCTACGACACTGCTCCTCAAACGGGAAAAGATGGGTATGATAACTTTTGGACATGTGATGGGGACCATAGTTGTGGTGGAAGCTATCAATGTATGTATGATAACTGTAAAGCAAACTCAGAAGAGTGTGGTTTTGCGGGAGATACGCGATATCAAGTTCCCTATGGTACGGCAACAATGTCAGCTATAGAGTTTCCCTATATTATTACTGCGGCAGATGGTACCTCTCTTGATCCAGCGTGGATTGTTGATTCGTTAATGAGTGGAACTTTTGGAACAAGTGGACATATTGTCAATCCATCTGGTGGTGCAACTTATGCGTATGCAAATTTGGTTGATCCAGCCACAGGCGATGATTATTTGATGGCTTATCAAGACTATACAAAAACGATTCTTGTCAATCCTATTGCATTTATTACGGTGGCCGTTGATGCTGTTGCCGGTGTGCAAAGCGTTGGTTTGACTGCAGCCGATAAAATTTCACTCTGGGTTATTGAAGTTGATGCAGATGGGAAACCTATCTGCCGCCATGCTTTTGGTGCTGGACAACTTAATATTACAAAGATTGATTTGACACCAGGGGCAACGGGGAATTTTGAAATATCAGGTTCTTTAGACTTATACAGTCCTGCGGCTGCACCACTCTATGGTGGCAATGTAACAAGTGTTGATCTTATTGCGTGTGACCCTCAATAATATTCAAACCGGAGTCATCTTATGGAACGATTCATCAGTGGCCTTGGGCTTATTGTTTTTCTTTTTATCGCCTATCTTCTTTCTGAGAATCGTAAGAAAATTATTTGGAAATACACTCTTTTTGGTGTGCTTCTTCAACTGATTTTTGCGCTTCTCATTCTTAAAACAGCACCTGGTTTATGGCTTTTTCAAAAGATGAATGGAGCCGTCAGTTTGATGATGGATTTTACTAAAGCAGGGACAGCATTTGTTTTTGGTGGATTGTTGAAAGAGTGGTCTTTTGCGCTCTCTGTTTTGCCTACCATTGTCTTTTTCTCTTCTTTTTTCGCAGTCTTATACTATTTTGGAATTTTACAGTTTTTCGTGAGAATCTTTGCGTGGATATTAAAAAAGGCACTCGGCACAAGCGGTGCTGAATCTCTCTCTGCTGCCGCAAATATCTTTTTAGGGCAGACTGAAGCGCCTTTAATGGTGAGACCTTATGTTGCAAAAATGACTCGTTCTGAACTTTTCTTGTTGATGGTTGGTGGCATGTCAACGGTTGCAGGTGGTGTGCTTGCTGCATTTGTCGGCATGGGCATTAGTGCAGGGCACTTAATAGCAGCATCTGTTATGTCTGCACCAGCCGCTATTATTATAGCAAAAATTATGATTCCAGAGACAGAGAGTTCAGCAACAGCAGATGGTTCTACAGCACACATTCCCATTGAAGATAAAAATGCTATTGAGGCAGCAGCGAGAGGGGCCACAGAAGGACTGACTTTGGCTCTCAATGTTCTTGCAATGCTTATCGCATTTATTGCAGGTGTTGCATTTATAAACTACTTCTTTAGTCTATTTGGAACCTCAATGGAAGAGATTTTAGGTTTTATATTTAGGCCTGTTGCGTGGATTATGGGTGTCCCTTGGAGTGAGTCCGCCTCTGTTGGCTCTCTGCTTGGTCAAAAGACCATTCTGAATGAATTTATTGCTTATCAAAACCTTTCAGCAATGGTGAAAGATAGCGCTATTCACCTTTCGGCTCGCAGTCAAGTGATTGCAACATACGCACTGTGTGGATTTGCTAATCTCGGCTCGATTGCGATTCAAATAGGTGGCCTTGGAGCGATGGCTCCGGAGAGGCGTGGTGAGATAGCAGCGTTAGGGATTAAGGCGTTAATAGCAGGAAGTATAGCCTCTTTTATGACAGCAACAATTGCGGGGATATTAGTGTGACACAGATGAATGCATCGGGAATAAAAGCATTGGCCATAGTTTCGGCAAATCTTAATGTTATCCATGACCCCGATATTATGCTTGAGCAAGCACTTTCAAAAGCTCGTGAGATTATTTGTGCTGAAGCAGGAAGTATCTATCTTTTAGATGGTGATGGACTTGTTTTTAAATTTGTACAAAACAATAAATTGCCAGTTGATAGCAAAAATAAACGAATGTTGCTCTATCAGCACAAGAAGTTGCCTGTAACGGCATCATCAATCTCTGGTTTTGTCGCATTGTATGGTCAAACAGTCGTTGTTGACGATGTTTACAATATCCCGTCCGAAAAAGATTACTCTTTTGATAAGACATTTGACGAAGATTCGGGTTACAAAACAGTTAATGTGCTTGCGGTTCCTCTGAAAAACTCAAGAGATGAGGTTTTTGGAGTGATACAGCTCTTAAATCATACAGACGATAATGGTTCTATATCTAGTTTTTCAAGCGGAGAGAGAGAGTCTCTTGAGCTATTTGCAACTTTTATGGCATCTGCATACGAGCGAATTCTAATCTCTAATGAGATGGTAATGCGTATGGTCAATATGGCTCGATTGCGGGACCCACTTGAGACAGGAAATCATGTTATGCGTGTTGCAAGTTACTCCGTTGAAATATTTCGTGCGTGGGCGCGAGAACACGATAGCCGTTCAGAAAAAGAGATTGATGCTGTTGTTGATATCTTGCGTGTTGCAGCGATGCTCCACGATATTGGAAAGGTTGCAATCAGTGATTCAATTCTCAAAAAACCTGGTCGGTTAACAGCAGAAGAGTTTGATGTGATTAAAACACATCCAACTGCAGGAAAAGAGCTTTTTACCTATCGTCTCTCTTCACTTGATGAAATGTCAGCAATGATTGCACATACTCACCACGAAAGATGGGACGGAAAGGGGTATCCTCAAGGACTTTCCGATAGGGATATTCCTATTGAAGGTCGAATTGTGGCGCTTGCTGATGTCTATGATGCACTCTCTTCAAAACGGGCATATAAAGAGGCGTGGAAAGAAGCAGATGTTTTAGCCGAAATTAGAAAGAGTTCAGGAACTCAGTTTGATGCAGAGGTTGTTGAATCGTTTTTTTCTGTCTATGAAGTGATCTCTCTGATTAAAGAGCGGTATAATGACTAACTATATGAAAAAACTCATCTTTTTTGCTCTTCTCGTTGCTTTTTCACTTACACTTTCAGCAGCCAAATATGATATTCGTCTTTTTGATATCACAGGTGAATACTATAACAGTAAAAAGATAAGAAGTGCGATAAATACACAGTATATTATTGTCGATTTTTTCTCAGCAACCTGCTCGCCGTGCAGAAAATCGCTCCCAAAACTTAACAGACTTCATAAGAAATATAATAAAAAAGGGGTAATGGCTGTTGTTGTTGCTCAACCTGCAGGATTTGATGATGAAAAAGAGGAACTTGCAAAACTAAAACAGTTTGCAAAAAAACATCATCTTCGTATTCCGATTCTTTTTGACACATGGCAAAAAGTTGCCGAACGATACAAGGTAGGGAAAGAGGGTGGTTACGATGTTCCTCAATATTTTATTCTTGATAAAAAGGGTGCGATAATCTTTACGACGAAAAAGTGGAAGGATATAGAAAAGAAGATTAAACAGTTGATTCGATAGAGATTACTGTTTTATAGTTGATTTGTTTTAAAGAGCAAAATGCTTTGTACTTCGAGTGATACTTTTTCAGCAATATCGCGTGTTTCGCTTCTGAAAAGATGCAACATAATTGGGCCGTTTCCTGCGCCAATATAGACCTTTCCATCATCTTTTTCATAGATTGCAAAGCGTTTTGGGAGCATTGCTCCGACTTTTTTGCGTTCATCAGCTTGGAGCATTATTGCTGCTGTTTTTGAGTTGCAAAATTCAATGATAGTGTATTTTCCAATAGGTTGGCCACCACCATGCTGTACTTCTTGATCGTAATCAAATACTTTGATAATGTGCCATCCATCCATGCTTGTGATTCTTTCTTGCATAATTCTCACTGTTTTTTCGTAGTCGAATGGACTTTCAATCTCTTGAAAAAGAATATTCTCGCCAGAGAGGTTAATTGCAATGCCTGTGGCAAGTAATCCTATGAAAAGCCCAATAATAAGACCGACAATAAGTGCTATTTTTATCTTCATTAATCTTCCTCCACGCATATGTTTCCATGCTTTATATTTATAATTGTGTGCCATATAACAACGGCGTTTACCAGAATGGTTATTCCCCCAAAAATCCATGCAGGATAGGCAAATGCTATCTCACGAGTGAGAAGATAGGCGACTGTCCAGGCAATTGAAAATGCTCCTAATGGAAATGTAAAAGACCACCATGAGAGAAAAAATGGGAGATTCTTAAATCGTTTGTGCATAAAAATCATCAGCAACATAAACATGCTTGCAATAATCAAAAGTGAGAATGCAAATGAGTCGATTTGACGATGAATTCTTACATAGGAGATAAATGCAACAGCGGGAGGTGCAGCGAGCATAAAGAGTGTGGGCATCAGTTTTGAAGGAAGCTGAGGATAGAAAATAATACGATAAAAGACGATAGTAAGCAGGATAATCCACATAATAAATGCAGGTGCATAGAAAAAGAGCATCAACTTTGGTGGCAGAAAACCTGTTCCTGCAACGGGAATAAGGATAAGTCCTACAACAGGGATAAACCAGGCGGGGTTGTAGTGGTGAATTTCAACATCTTTCGATATCCACCGAGCCATGATAATAAATGTCAAAATAGTGTGTGCTAATGCACCAACATACCAAAACCCAATTGATGCGAACGGAAATCTTCCCATATAAATTATGGAGAGAATCAACGCAGAAATGGATATAGCAGGGAAAAAATTAACCCGAGTTCGATGGCGGAAATCTTTCAGAACCTCTTCGGGGGCAATCAGTGCTTTGATGCCATAGAGCGTCAGAAAAAGGAAGAAGAGCAGTGTCACAACGACCATCATAATCGTATAGGGTAGCTCAGGAATCCATTGGAGATGGTGCCACTTGTCAAACATAATCGTCAGAGCACCAAGCCCCAGAATAATAGCAAACGATGTTACGGGAAAGTAGCGTAACTTGTCGTGTACCTTTTGGTTTGTCATTTTCACCTCCGTTATGCACCCATTTTGATGTGCATTCGGTCGGGGTTTATAGCGTGAAATGAACAAATGTCAATTATGTTTGTGAAGAAATATTATCTTTGCCAATGAAATGGTGATTTGCGACCTTTTATTTGATAGTGATCAACGGCTGCATTGTGTTCAACAAGTGATTTTGAAAAATAGTGTCGCCCTTTGTTTGTTGCAACAAAGTAGAGATATGATGATGTTGACGGGTAGAGCACACTTTTGACTGCTCGTCTGCTTGGCATACAGATTGGAGTAAAGGGAAGCCCCATTCGAGTATAGGTACTCCATTTGTGGTCATGCAAAAGATCTTTTCGGCGGATATTTCCGTTGAATTTTGGCAATAATCCATATATAACCGTTGGATCACTTTGCAACTTCATTCCCCGTTTTATGCGATTGTGAAAGACACTTCCAATGAGAGGTTGTTCCTCCTTTGCTCCTGTCTCTTTCTCAATAACGCTTGCTAGTTTCACCACTTCGTATGGTGAAAGATTCCACCTCTTCATCTCTTTTTTGTAGCCATTTAGAATGGTTGTCATTTGAGATGCCATCTGTTTCATCAGTTTTTTAAGTTCATACCCTTTTGGGAAGCGGTATGTTGAAGGAAAGAGAATTCCATCACAGGAAGGTGGGTTTCCTTGAAATTTCCACAACTTTTTTACAAACTTTTTGTCTGTGCAGTATTCAAGGAATTTATCACTGTTTTCAATATCTTGGTTGTTTTTTAAGAGGGCTGCAATATCCCACATATTGTACCCTTCGGGAATAGTAACAGAGTAGAGTTTGACTTTGCCTGAGGCAATGACCTTTACCACATCACGCGGTGTCATAATACCCGCAAATTCAAATTCTCCTTTTTTTAGTTGTCCACCCATTTTACGATGACGAATCATCCAGTAAAAGTATTGAGCATTTGAAATAACATTCTCGTTTTCCAGTTTTGCTGCAATCTTTTTCCAGTTGTCATCAGCGGTAATAGTGATGGTAATAGGTGCTTTGAGCTGATAAGGCATCGTTTGAAAAGTTTTAAATTCTTGAAAACGATAAAATCCATATCCACCACCACCCAAAAGTACAATCAAGAGAAAGATAAAAACTTTTTTCATAAAAACCTCTAAAATAAAAACCAAAACCGAGAAATCCTATCTTTCTAGCTCTCTCTTGTCAATGATTTTATAGATGCACTTCTTCTTGCCTTTATTTTCTCCATCTGCTACTCTCCTACTGTTTGATCTTTATACAACAGAAGGAGATGAGTGATGGCAGACAAAACAGAAAAGATTTTAGAGATTTTTAGACAGATTAATGCTGTTCCAAGAAAATCAAAGAATGAGGAGAAAATTGCAGCGTGGTTGATTAAGTGGGGCAAAGATAATGGCTTTGTTGTTGAGCAAGATGAGATAAAGAATGTTCTTATCCGTGTTCCGGCCACAGTAGGATATGAGGAGAGAGAGACCGTTATTTTGCAAGGCCATATGGATATGGTGTGTGAAAAGGCAAAAGGGGTAACCCACGATTTCTCAAAAGATCCTATAAAACATATTTTTGATGGTGATTGGTTGACAGCCGATGGTACGACACTTGGTGCTGATAACGGGATTGCCTTGGCGATTGCACTGGTGTTGGTAACTGATGAAACAGTGAAACATCCACCACTTGAACTCCTTTTTACGGTAGATGAAGAGACTGGATTGACTGGTGCAAGTGAATTGCGAAGTGGCTGGCTAAAGGGCAAATATCTGCTGAATCTTGATAGTGAAGACGAGCATGTTTTTACCATTGGATGCGCTGGCGGAAAAGATACCCATATCCGTTTTACTGGAACGAGAATTCCTGTTGCTGATAAAATTTCTTACCGTGTAACCGTTGGTGGCCTTAAGGGTGGACACAGTGGCGTTGATATTACAGAGCCTTTGGCAAACGCCAATGTTGTTTTGTCTCGCCTCCTTGAAAGTTGTGAACTTAACATCGTCTCAATTGAGGGTGGAAGTGCTCACAATGCCATTCCTCGTGATGCGACTGCATTTGTCCGTGTTGCCGATGGTGCTCAGCTGAAAAAACGGGCAACAGAGTTGCAAAAAGTGATTCAGAAAGAGTATGCCGGTGGTGATGAGGGAATTACAATCACTGTTGAGATGTGTCAACCTCCTGTTACGATGTTTGACAGAGATTCAACTTTTAAGCTTGTGCATCTTCTTCGTGCGCTTCCTCATGGAATTGCTGCGATGAGTCGTGAGTTAGACGGTCTCGTTGAAACATCAAATAACCTTGCGGTTGTTACGATGCCTGATGATAATACTGTTGAGATTTTAACCAGCCAAAGAAGCTCAGTAATGAGCAAACTTGATGATTTAACTGATAGAATTGAGGCCGTTGGTAAGTTGGCAAATGCTGAGGTTATCTCAGGAAATGGCTATCCAAGTTGGGAGCCAGATATGGATAGTGGGCTACTGAAAGTTTGTGTTTCTGAATGGAAAAATGTTACAGATGTTGAGCCAGTTGTTGAGGTTATACATGCAGGACTTGAGTGTGGAATTATCGGAAGTAAGTACGATGGAATGGAGATGATAAGTTATGGACCAACCATCAAAAATCCGCATAGTCCTGATGAAAAACTCTTTGTTCCTTCAATAAAGAGTGTCTATGATTTTACCGCTTCACTGCTTGAGAAACTAGGAGACTGATTGATATGGACGCACAAGAAATTATTGCCTTTATAAGCAATGCAAAAAAGGTAACGCCAGTCAAAGCGTATATCAAAGGCAAAGAGCTTAAAAAGAGTGATTTCAGCCATTTTGCAGAGGTTTATCATGGCTCAGATTTTGTGATTATCTGTGATGAATATGCACTGCTTGATACCTTTATCGCAGAGCATGGAGAATATCATCTCAGCCGTATTGAGTTAGATAGACGCAACTCTGCCGTTCCTCTTGTTGACTATACCAAAATAAATGCACGAATCGAGCCCGGCGTTTTTATAAGAGATCGTGTATCTATTGGGAATAACTGTGTTATTATGATGGGCGCGGTCATAAATATAGGTGCTGAAATTGGTGTAAACACCATGATTGATATGAATGTTGTCGTTGGTGGACGCGTCTCTATCGGTGCTGGGTGTCACATTGGCGCAGGAAGCGTCCTTGCCGGCGTTATTGAGCCTCCATCCGCCACTCCTGTCGTCATTGAAGATGGCGTGGTTATGGGTGCAAATGCAGTTGTTCTTGAAGGTGTTCGCATTGGCAAAAACAGTGTCGTCGGAGCTGGAGCAGTTGTTATCAACGATGTTCCACCGAATTCAGTTGTTGCTGGTGTTCCTGCAAAAGTCATTAAGATTGTTGATGAAAAAACAAAAGGAAAGACAACAATTGTCGATGCATTAAGAAGTTTATAAGTTTTTACCTGCAACAAATCCACTTGAAAAAGCCCATTGAAGATTAAATCCACCGCTATCTCCATCAATATCAATGACTTCTCCAGCAAAGAAGAGGTTTTCTACGATTTTTGATTCCATCGTTTTTGGGTTGATTTCACTGGTTGTTACGCCTCCTGCAGTAACCATTGCAGAGTCAAATCCAGCAAGATTATTGACGATGCAGGGAAATTCTGTGAAAAGTTCAGCGAGTCTCTGTGCCCGTTTTTTACCCAGTTCTGCGATATTTTGTTGCAACTCAATCCCTGTAAGTGATACAATTGTTTCTTCGAGTCTTCTTAATATGTTATACTGTTTCAGATGGTGTTTTAATGTCATTTTTGGAGCGTGAGATGCATCGTTTAATAGAGATGTAATAAAGCGCTCTTTGTTAATGCCACAAAAATTCAAACTAAGTGTGTCGCCTTGTTGCATCATTCGGCTGTTATCAAGAATAAGCGGTCCACTAAGCCCTTTGTGGGTAATAAGCATCTCTCCATGGAATGTTGCTATTTTTTTATTCTCTCTTCGTATCGTCAGTGAAAGAGTAGGAAAAGATATGCCTGAAAGTGTCGTAAGTTGGTGATTTCTTATAGAAACAGCAGTGAGAGCAGGGGTCATCGGGACAATCGAGTGGCCAAGCTCTTTTGCAAAATTTTGTCCATCGCCAGAGCTCCCCGTAGTTGGGTAGGATTTGCCACCGGTAGTGATGAGAACTTTCTCTGCTTTGTAGCGTTTCTGCTCTGTCTGAATCTCAAAAACATTCTCTTTTTTTGTGACAGATATTACAGCCGAATCGAGCTGTAAATCGATGTTTTTCAGACGCACTTCATCAAGAAGAGTTGAAAGCAAATCATTCGCTTTTAGTGATGCAGGAAAGTGTTTTCCCTTCTCTGTGCAGATAAATTTTACCCCTCGTTCACCGAAGAAATTGAGTAAATTTTGATTCGAAAAATTGAACAGCGAATATTTGATGTATTTTTTACCCGCTTTTCCGTACCTTGAGAGAAAATCAGAGACAGAGCCGCTGTGTGTAAGATTTGCTTGACCATTGCCGCTGATAAGAAGTTTTCGTGCGGGTTTTTCCTGCTTTTCAAGAAGTAAAATTCGTCTGTTTTTTGGTGCAGAAATTGCGGCGAAAAGTCCGGCGGGTCCGGCACCGACAATGATGATGTCATAGCGCATCATACCGTCTCAATACTTTCTCTAACTTCTTTTTATTCTCTGAAAGCATAGGCGCAAGCGGTGCTCTGAAATTCTCATCCATAAATCCCTTCATAACCATTGCTGTTTTAACAGGCAGGGGATTTGTCTCCATAAACATTGCATTATTGAAATCTAAAATCTCTCTTTGAATGTCGCCAGCTCGCTTGAAATTGCCATTGAGAGCCTCATTTATCATCTCTACGCCCTTTTTAGGGATGACATTGGTGAAAACGGAGATGACACCCTTTCCGCCCATTGAGATGAAAGGAACAACGGTGAAATCATCACCGCTGAGGAAGTCAAATCGATCAGCTCCGACAGCGTTTTGATATTCAATCAAGTTTGCAACGGATCCAGACGCCTCCTTGACGGCAATTATATTCTTTATTTCTGCTAGTTTTTTGAGGCAGTCAGGTGCAACATGCAGAGCCGTTCTTCCCGGAACATTGTAGAGAACTATTTTGGCCCCAGTTGCCGCAACTTCAGAGTAGTGGCGGAAGAGTCCGGCACACGATGGTTTGTTGTAGTACGGCGTAACCACAAGAACTTTTTCAATACCGACTCTGAGTGCCATCTTCGTGAGAGCAACAGAGGATGCTGTATCGTTTGTTCCTGTCCCTGCGACTAAGTCCAAATTTCCTGTATGTTTGACAACAAATGAGAAGAGTTGCTCCTTCTCGTCAAACGACATTGTAGCCGCTTCGCCCGTTGTCCCTGCGATAATGAGACCAGTTACTCCGGCCTCTTTTTGAAAGTTGATAACCTTTTTGAGGGCTTCGAAGTCAATTCCGTTGTCGTTGAACGGTGTTACTATTGCGGTGTAAGTTCCTTTCATCTGTCTGTTTCCTCCTAGTGTATTACTGTTGTAGAGACGCACGGCCGTGCGTCTTTACGATTGCATGCAGGTGGTTGGGCATAATGATATATTCGTCACAAAATAATTCATCACGCATTTTGAACGATTTGTCCCATTCGGTTTTTACAATTTTCCCAAAATGTGACAATATCATTTTTTTATTAATGATTTCACCTAGATTACACACTCTGTTTTGTGTTACTAGTGTGATAAAATAAAATCCATGATGTGAATAATCCCATTTGGGCATTCTGTGTGATGTGGTGCGATACTTGTCTTTGTATCTGTCGGTTAACTGTTTTGCTTGCGTGCTGTTCATCTTTAAGTTAAATCTCCAATCCTCATTCACACTTAAAAGGCGAGAAAAGAGTACGATAAAATAGATTTAAAATCAATAAAATAGCGGGGAGGGTTTTTGGTTTATCTTTATTGCTCGACACCATTTTCTTCATTTTCAATGGGGATTTTCTTTTCTTTACAATACTTTTCAATTTCAGAATCAGTCATAAAATATTTATCGCAAAAACTTTCAAATTGTTTTTGTGCTGCTTCTATATAATCATCCGGTGCTTTTAATATGTTGTCCGTCTGAGAAATAAAATGTGCAAAATCACGATTTATTTCACAAAGTTTGTCAATTGTTTTAAAATCCAATTTTTTACTTTTTGCAGGAAAAAGAATTTCACTTTCATAAGGATTTGCTTT
>JAGLDR010000168.1 GCA_023145475.1 bacterium | reverse complement strand
AAGGAGTTGATTGATTTAATACTGCTCGACATGGTCATGCCCGGAATGACAGGAGAAGAGGTGTTTAAAGAGGTGAGACTCTCTCTTTCTTATCTGCCAATTCTCATACATTCAGGCTATCATCGAGATGCAAATATAGATGCACTTTTAAAAAGTGGGAATGCAGGCTTTATTCAAAAGCCCTATACCTATGAAAAACTTCAAGAAGAAATCAAAAAACTATTTTTGTGATTCGCTGCGCATCAAAAGAGGAAAAACCAACAAATTAACTGCCGTCGCTAAGATAATACCGATTGAGGCAACCACACCAATTGAGACCATCCCCTGATGACTTGAAATCATAAGACTTGCAAACCCAACAAGAGTGGTAATGGAACTAAAAAGCACGGCACCACCAGTATGATTTAAAATATAGGGAATTTTTGATTTATGCTTATCAAACGCAAGAAAACGGTGAAAAATGTGAATACTTGAATCAATGCCCGTTCCAAGCATCGTCGGCACAATAATAAGATTAAAAAGGTTAAATTTAATATCAAATACCCAGACAACACCAAACATCAATATGAGGGCGATTAGAAGCGGGGTCAACAATTCAAACATATATTTTAGAGAGCGAAACATAATAAGAAGTGTGAGAATAACGGCTAAAATAGCATAAAGCGCCATAAGTGGCACATCGCGATGGAGAACCTTGCTCACATCGGCAAGCAGGAGATAGGGAGCCATCATCTTAAACTCTTTACCATTCGCTTTCACCACACCAAAGGTCTCTTTAATGTCTGTGACATTTTTCATATCTTTGTAATTTCCAGAGAGCAGCAAAAGGACAAATTTCCCCACCGAGCCATCTTGTTCTTTCAAAACTTGACTAATCCACGCGGGCAATTTCTCTTGCTCAATCACCGTTTTAATGGTTAAAAGAGGCATAATATCTTTTTCAACAATTTCTCTATTGCTGTCACTGAGAAGATTTATTTTTCGCTCGATGAGGCGTTTCATTCTTTTGATAATGCGCATCTTCTCTTGCTGATTTTGAGGAACAAACTTTCTCATTGACACAACTGCCTCAATTCGCCCTTTTCCCTCACCATTTTTTTGCATTTCAACCAATCTATCGGCAAGATTGCCCGCCTCTTCCTGAGAATTCGTCAGATAGACCGAGATTCTACCACGAGAAAAAGCGTCACTCTTCTCTTTTTTAACATGCGACTCATACTGATCAACAAGTGAGTGAGAATATTCGCCAGAAGTGGACTTAAAACTCAACTTTGCCATATCATACTCAAATGGAATATCAAAAAAAGCACCAATTGAGACAAGCGTTACAATGCCAACAATCCACAACACTATCTTCTTTCGTGGAAACAAAAAGAGGTAGATTTTTTCAAGCACCGTTATCTGGCGTGGCCGGATATTAAGTGGTCTGATTCGCTCTAACACAAAGACCAAGACAGGAAAAAAGAGAACAAAAGCAAGCAGAGAACCAAGAATACCAACAACGGCAACCAATCCATAATCTGAAAAACCTTTGAAATCTATAAAATAAATCGTAAGAAATGCGGCGGCAGTCGTTATAGCACCCGAAACAAGTGAAGGAATAACATGCTCACCCGTCTTTTTCATCGCAGTTAAAACATCGGGGTGCTTA
>JAGLDR010000167.1 GCA_023145475.1 bacterium | reverse complement strand
CACCCGTAGCGACAATAATGCTTTTGAATTCAACGATAACATAGTGTTTGTTTTCAACGAAGAGTCCTGCTTTTTGATCTTTATAGATGCCGACGACGGCACTCTCTGTGAATATTTCGATTGAGGGGTATGAGCGAACTTCATTTTCTAAAATAGTGGCAATGTCAGTGCCACGAGTGCTTGCATAACAGTCCTCTTCGCTTCCAAAGAACTTATGTGTCTGCAGCACTAATTTTCCACCAAGTCTATCTTTATCGTCCACCAAAATAACACGAAATCCAAGTTTTGCAAGTTCAATAGAAGCGGTGAGACCACTTGGTCCCGCACCAACAATTAGAACATCACAGTTAAATATTTTGGTTTCGTAGTTGTGCAGTGGACTGTCATCTTTTGGTAGTTCCGGCACATGAATCATCTTTTTTATCACCATTCCCTCTTTCAAAGGGGTGACGCATGATTTGAGTGGCACTCCGTCGATGATAACGGTGCACTGAGCACACTGCCCGCTTGCACAGAAAATTCCCTGTGGGGCATCGCCCTTCCGGTGGACAGAAAATTCTTTAATATCATTGGCAAATAGAGCTGAAGAGACCATTTCATCTTCATATCCTTGCAACTGTTTCCCTTCAAACTGAAATGAGACAAGTGTGCGCTCTTTCTGTTCTGGGATTATCGGATGATTGGTAATTCGTTTCATCGTGGTCATACCTCCTCAAATTTACGAAGACAGATTAATGATAATGAATGAAAATGTCAAGATAGAGCTGGCGGATTGAGTGCTTCTTCTTGAATGATTGACAACACCACTTTTTTCTAGTATATAAAGCACCGGTCGATGCAAAGGAGTTAAAATGAGTTATTTTTTTCTTTGGTTTATGCGGGTTCTTGTTATGGTAATGCTTGTTGAGTGGGGACATCAAAGTGTGATGGCTTCAAAAACGGGTAGTGATGAAACCGCAATTATTGCTTTTTCTCTTTTTGCTTTTTTGTTTGCATTGTACGGATTTGCTGCGTGGTTTAAAAAACGGGGACGAATATGAAACGGGTAATGATTGTAGAAAAGCCTTCCATGAAAAAGAAGATGGAAGCAGCGATTAACGACAAAGATCTTGTGGTTACAACGAGTGTTGGCCATATCGAATCGCTCGTGAATCTTGAGTATTTCTTTAAAGATGAGTTTGGCGGTAAAAAGAAGATTTTGTGGAGAAAGTTGCTTGAAGTCTTGCCATTTGTACCAGATGAATTTCCTCACACGGTAACAAATCAGAAGGTTTATCGTGAGATTGAAAAACAGCTTGTTGATGCGGATGAGATTATTCTCGGGGCAGATCCTGATCGTGAAGGAGAGCTGATTCATAGAAATATTCTTGAGATTGCCACAAAGAATGGAAAGGTCTCTGCAGATAAGATAACACGACTCTGGTTGCACAGTGAGACGAGACCAGAAATCCGTAAAGCGTGGGACAATAGAAAAGATTATCATGAATTTGAGGGATACTACACCGCAGCAAAAATTAGAGAGATTGTTGACTGGTTAGTAGGTATTCAGCTGACAATTCTCTATTCTGTGAAGTATGGAAAGCCTGGAAAACCTGTCTCAATCGGTCGTGTGCAAACATGGTTGCTTGCTGAGATTATCAAGAGATTTAACGAACATCAGGCGTTTATTCCTGAAGATTTTTGGACATTTAATTTTCTGACAGATGATGGTGTTGTCTTTGATTTGATTGGTGATGATGGAAAACAGCTTAAGCTTACGAAAAAGGACGAAGCTGATTCTCTTTTTGAACTGATAAAAGATAAGCCTCTTGATGTAGATAATGTTAAGACAAAGTCATTTATGGAGTTTGCACCATCATTGTATGACTTGAAGTCATTGCAAAAAGATGTTGCCTCTCGCTATCATATTCCACCAGATAGAACACTGAAAATTGCTCAAAGTTTGTATGAACGCCATGAGTTGATTAGTTATCCAAGAACAGATTGTAATGTTCTTTCGCCAGAAGAGGCAAAAGATTTGGCAAATGCAGTTAATCTTGTTTCGCAGTTTGGGGAGAGATACAGGCCGATGGTTGATGCTGTGCATCAAATCAACCCCTCTTTGACGCTTCCGAAGAAGTATATTGGCCCACTTGACGGTCACTATGCTATTATTCCTGTTTTAAGTTATGATCGTACAACGGTACCATCACTTTCAACTGATGAGCAAAAGGTGTTTGATCTGATTGTTCGCCGTTTTATGTCGGCACTTTTGCCACCTGCAAAAGGCGAGACGACCACTATTATTGGTGTGATTGAAGACAAAAAGTTTTTGGTAAAATTCAAGAATTATATTGATTTAGGTTTTAAAGCATATCTTCCAAAAAAGGAAGAGAAAGAGGATGTTCCTGCTGACATTTCTGTGAAGTACAGCGAGGGCGACCGTTTAGATGGTACTCTGAAGCAAAAAGAAGATACAACAAAACCACCGAGGCTCTATAGGGATGCTGGAATTCTTTCAATTATGGAGAGAGCGCATCTTTTGATTCAGGATAAAGCTCTGAAAAATGCTCTAAAAGAGGCAAATGGTATTGGAACTGCGGCAACAAGAGGCAGTTTTGTGCCACTTTTGATTCGTCGTGGATATATTGAGAAACAAAAAGATGGCTCTTTTATTCCGACAACTTTGGGTGCTGGAATTTTCAAGTTGCTTCCTGATGAGTTGATGATTCCTGATTTCTCCGCTCGATTAGAACACGATTTGGCTGGATTTATCAAAGGAAAAGAGAATAGAAGTTTTGAGCAGATATTGAAAGAGACTGATGCTTTTTTGAAAAAAGTCTTTTTGGAAATTAGAGGTACCGGTCAAGTTGCTGCTGATGGTACAAAAACAGTTGCAGGAAAGTGTCCGAGCTGTGATGGCGATATTGTTTTTCAAGGTGTTGTTGGCAGATGTGAAAAAGAGGATTGTAAGTTTGCTATCTACAGTATTTATAGTGGAGCGACACTAACCAAAGAGGATGTTCGCCAACTACTTGAAGAGGGTGAAACAGCTCGCTTTATTGATATGACAAGTAAGCTTGGTCGACCATTTAAGGCAAAGCTTCGTTTTAACTGCAAAAAGTGTAAAATTGAGTATGTGTTTGAACCCCGCGAAGCTCAAGTGCAAGATCCAAATCGTCCGCTTTCACCAAAACAGCAGGCAGTTGTGAAAAAACATGCTGATCCAGCTATCAATGAAAGTATGAGAAATGAAGAGTGGAAGGTTGTTCGCGAATGGCTTGACAATTTCTTTAAAGAGCTCAAAAAGAACAAAAGCAAAAAACCTGCAAAGAAATCTGCAAAAAAAGCTGATAAATAATATTCGTAGGGGCAATCCCTTGTGGTTGCCCTGATTCAATGCATATAAACGGGCAATTCATGAATTGCCCCTACAGAATTTTCATATTCGTTAAAAGGCGGGGTCAAATCGTCACATCTTTTCAAAATGTAACGAAATCCGCCTTCGTTAAAACTATGGCTGGACAAGTTGCCCCGTCCTATTTTATTACTGAATCGTGTGACGGTTTGTCAAGCAGATAGTCATCCTCAAGTGAAAACAGTGCCCGAAACATACTGGTTCTTGCGTTTGGATAGTGCTGATATATATCTGCAATTATTTTTTTAACATGTGCTCGTTCACCCGTTTTTTCATGACCGCATTCAGTTTCAAAAGTGGGGATTCCAAGCTCTTCTGCCTCTGCTCGAATCATATATTCGTGAATATAGACCATCGGGCGAATAACAAAAAATTCTCCTTTAAAGAAGGGGTTGTTAGGCTTCATCGTGCCAATGTGGCTTGAATAGAAGAGGTTCATAAGCAGTGTTTCAACAAAGTCATCTCGGTGATGTCCCATTGCAATGATGGTTGCTCCTATCTCTTTTGCTGTTTTAAAAAGATTCATACGGCGAGAGCGACTGCAGGTATAGCACGGACTTTTTGATTGTAGTGTTGCAAAGAGCGGTTTTACATCTGCGTCTATCGAGTGAAATGGTACATTCAAAGAGTTGCAAAGAGTGGTTAAATATGTCTCTCTTTTTGCATCCCCTGGAAAACCTTGTTTGATGAGTGTTGCGGAGAGTTCAAAGTTGTTATGTGTGAGCACTTTTTTGCGAGCAAGCAGGTGAAGAAGCATAGATGAATCTTTGCCTCCGCTGAGTGCAACTGTCACATGAGAGCCTTCAGGAATCATTTTGTAGTCACCAAGCGCAAGTTCAAGCCGCTTGTGCATATTCAGCATTCTTTTTGATTCACCCATCTTTCTTCTCCTTGATAATTTTCCATCGTGGATAGAATTTGTAGGGGTTTTTCGTCTGAATAATCTTGATGAGTGACTCTTTTATCTTTTCGGGATATATCTTTTGTGGTTGAGGAAAGGCATCCATCTTCTCAGCGATGTCACGATAGAGTGATGATGACATCAAGAGTGGAATATTCTTTCTTCTGACAGAGCGAGGAAGGAAAAGTTCTCCGTTTCTATAATGATAGCGGATAGGTGAAAGAGAAAATCGTTCGTTTTCTGTGTTCATTTGCAAGATTTCTCGCAGAGCTTTCGGGGAGAGCTCAACAAGCAGAGGATAGTCATCTTTTTTATAAATTTGTTCTATGCTTCTCTTTGTTCTTTTGCTTCCTTTTGCAAGTGATGTTTCACCTCTTTTTGTTCGAATCAGTGTGAGTGGTGACGACTTTTTTTGCGAAAGTGAGAGGCGAAGAGCATCATGCAACAGTCGTTCCATCTCTGTTTCTCCACCTTCCCATAAATCGAAAGAGGCGTTGCGTTTGACGATTATTTGTGCGCTGTCTCGCTTTTTTTCTAAAAGAGAAATCTGTTTAAGAGATGAGAGAATTTCTTCATCTGGATTGAATGTTGAAAGTTTTGTTGTTGTTGTTGGATGAAAAAGAGATATGATTTTTCCACTCTCTTTTTGAATAAAATCTATCTGTGTAACGGAGATTTCAGGAGTGCTTTGCTCGTGATAAAGAGTGAATCGCCCAAGCAATTTTGGGTCTAATGAGAGTGAATCTCTATCAAAGATAATCATTGTATTTGCTCTGTTTTGTACAAATGCAAGCAGAAGATCTCGCTTTTCTAATCCGAGTGCTGAGAGCGTTCTTTCCATATCTCCTGTTACAAGTGTTACGGTGAAATCGCCTGTTGAAAGTGATTCGTCACCTAATGCTTCAATAGCAGGTCTGAGGGTAATGTCTTTTGAATGGGGAATATATTGGGTGTTTTCATCTGCAATCACCGCAAGCGCAGAGATGGATATTCCTTGTTTTACTATCCGTATTGAATTGGCAAATGGCGCTATATTCGCAGCAATAGGAAGAAGATTTAATTCTTTATAAAAGTTTTGTAAACGGTCAAATCCAACCGTCGTTTGTGCTATTGGCAGTGGAGTGATTTTCAGTCCAATCTTTTGAATTGCATGACTCAGGCTCTTTTTTATTGGCTCATCCTTTTCTGCGATATTAAACAGTGTCGTTGGGACAAGAGGTTGCGCAGCAAAAAGAATTGTCCTCTCTTTGCAGGTGTCCGGCAGCTTGTTGATTGCCGTTGAAAGCTGTGCTATTCCTAATGAATCTTCAAGCGTTGCTGTCGTTGAAACGA
Source organism: bacterium (assembly GCA_023145475.1). GTDB lineage: Bacteria > UBP6 > UBA1177 > UBA1177 > JAGLDR01 > JAGLDR01. The sequence goes on along the minus strand of JAGLDR010000167.1, from coordinate 26,030 downwards.
TGCAAATGGTTGACTGTTTAAAGTTAGTAAACTGCAAAAAGAATATAAAGAGAAGTAACGCAAGAATTGCGATTGCGATGGCCACTTTTTTTATCACTCAGCTCTCTCCAGAAACAGTGTTCGCTTACATAATATATAATATCTTTTTTTTGTCACTTCTTTCGTCTGCTATTGCATCTTAAAACGATTCACAGTAGCATTAAAGGATGGTGTGAGGGCAACATGAAACAGATACATATTCTTCTTCCTTTGATATATTTTTTTGTCTATTTTGGTGGTCGGCCACTACTACTCTTGTTTTTAATTATTGCTCTTTTTTCTTCTCTATTTCATCGGATGGTATTTACTCTCTCTCTGCTGAGTTTTGCACTTCTTGGCATTGTTGCTCATCTCAGAGATGCTACGGTTCATTTTACGCATTTCAATTTTGAGTATGCACTGAGAGATGAGCTCGCTCACTATATTTTGGAACAGACAGGCAATCCAATACTGCTTTCCTTGGCAACAGGATACCGATTTTTTGACGCATCTTTTAAAGAGTCGCTTGCGATGAGTGGGAGCTATCATCTTATTGCAATTTCGGCAATGCATATCGGTGTGGTGATTGGCGTTATGCTTTTTTTCGCTCGTTTGACGACTCTTTTGTTTGAAAAACCATCGTTGCAGTGGGGGATTTCACGCCTGTTTGCCTATGGGGGAAGCGGTTGGTATCTTATAATAACAGGTGGGTCATTGCCGACAATTCGTGCTTATTTCTTTTTTGTTTTTGCTGATCTTCTCTTCTCTTGTGGTATTGCTGCCCACTCTCTTTTTCTGCTTCTTCTCTCTTTGGTTATTACCTCTCTTGTTGTTCCTGGATCTCTTGGCACAATAAGTTTTTTTCTGAGTGCTCTCTCTGTCGGTGGTGTGGTTTTGCTGTGGCGGCGTTTGCCCCAATCATATAGTGTGAAGCTTATTGTTATTTCTCTTCTTTTGCAGTTGCTGCTTGCTCCAATTTTAGCCGATATGAATGGCTATATTGTCCTCTATGCTCCCCTTGTTGCGTTGCTGACAATTCCTCTGCTTGCCCTCTCTGTTCCTCTGATATTTGCTTTGCAAATTAGTATGTTTTTTCCATTTGAGTGGCTCCATTCGTTATTTTTTTTGCTTGCAAACTTTGTTACAGAGCTTCTCTCTGTCACCATTGTAGAGAGTAGCCTTTTTTCACGCTATCTTCTTCTGCCTGTTGCCTCTTTTTCTCTGTGGATGAAAGTTGTTGTAAGTGTCGGTTTTTTCTGGATACTTATTGTGAGAAATCGCTGGTTAAAGGGGTTTTTAATTGTTGTTGTTGGGTTGCTCTTTTTTTTCTCTTCGACTGCTCTTTTGCGGTTAAAAACGCCTCAGATGGTGTGGCGAAAAGAGATGCGAATTCTCTGTATTTCTCACAACCGTTTTTCAGGGAGATTGGTCGTTCTTGCGGGTGGATACGGTGGCTGGGTTTATAGAGCTAAACTCACGATGAAGGAGCTTTCGGTTGTTTCTGCGAAGTGTGGATTTGTGCAAATTGATAGAGTTGTTATCAGTAGAGGAGTCTCATTTTCTGAAAGTGATGAGCTGAAAAAACGACTCCGTTTTTCTCATTGCCGCATCTCTGATATTTCGCATGATTTTAGTGGGGTTGCAGACCGCTTTGCCGTAATACATGAAGATAATCCAGCGACAGCGTTGTTATCCGAATAGCACTGGAGATGGCTATGGATTCATCTGTTTTTTTAGTGCTTCTTCCTGTTTTTTCATCAAATTATCTAACTTTTCCTTTACTAAGTCAGTCTGTTTGATGTTGACCTTTTCGCCATCGATGACAACATCCGTTGTGCTTCCGCTTTTTTTGAGTGAATCACCGATGTAGGCTTTGTAGATGCCATAGATGATTAAGAGTGAAATAAGCAGGGAGATGATAAGTGCGCCGCCTTTCATGAGTGACCTCCTCGGGATATTGTGTTATAAGAGCAACATCAATTCTCCGTTATTTATAGCACATATGAGCTTTTTCTGCAAAATCTTTAAGAATATCTTTATGAAAAAAGGTTTTTTTGTATATCAAACGAATCATTGTAATAGTGTCTGTGAAGAAAGATCTTTTGATTGCTTTATTTAGTATATTAGTGTAAACTAATAATAGTTTTTTAGATGAGGCTTTTTATGAAAAAACATTTAACGAAAGAAAGTATTTTAACAAGCATTGGGTTGAAAGAGCTCTTTAAAAAAGAGGATATTGTGTTTGCTGCTCTTTTCGGATCGTTTGTACGAGGCGAAGAGAGAGAAGCAAGTGATGTCGATTTGATTATTCGTTTTTCCAAGCAAAAAAGTCTGTTTCAAATAATTAGAATTAGTCAGAGATTATCCGATTTTCTTGGGAGAAAGGTCGATTTGTTGACTGAGAGTTCAGTAAGTCCTTATATTTACAGAAGTATTGAGAAGGAGATGGAGACTATTTATGCTGCGTAAATCTGATCTTCCCTACCTTTTACACATACAAGAAGCGATAGAGAAGATTGAACTTTTTACAGACCACATGGAATATGATGATTTTGCAGAAAATGATTTAATAGCAAGTGCTGTCATAAGAAAACTGGAAATTATTGGAGAAGCTTCCAAGAATATCTCAGAAGAATTGAAGAGAGAGCACAAGGAAATTCCCTGGAGAATAATGACGGATATGCGTAATTTTCTTATCCATGAGTATTTTGGAATTGATGTGTCTGCTGTGTGGAAAACTCTACAAAAAGATTTGCCAACTCTTAAAACAAATATAAAAAATATAATTAAGACCTAAATCATTTGCATAAAAGTCTTTATATGGATGGATGTTTTATAAATTTAGTACATGCGTGATAAGTTCAGTTCGCTCTTCGTCACTTTTTCTGCTGAAAAAGGCTGATCCCATGACAGTTGCATCTGCCCCTTTTGCAAAAAGCTCTCGTGCATTGTCATAGTTGACACCACCGTCAAGTGAAATTGTCCAGTGAGCTTTGCCATCCTTTTTCATTTGAGATGCCTTCTCTATCTTTTCAATAACTTGTGGGATAAAAGATTGTCCGCCAAATCCAGGGTTTACGGTCATCAGCAACAAAAGATCGATTGAATCGCTAATCGCCTCAACGGCTGAAAGTGGTGTCGCAGGGTTGAGTGCTACACCGGCTTTAAGTCCGAAACTGCGGATGTAGTCAACTGTTCGGTGAAGATGCCTATCGGCCTCTGCATGTACGGTTATCATATCACAGCCAGCTTTTGCAAAAGCTTCAATATAGTCTGCGGGATTCTCAATCATAAGATGTGCATCAAATGGCAGTTTTGTTAGCTTTCGCAACTGCTTTATGATAAATGGACCAAAGGTGATGTTTGGCACAAAAACGCCATCCATAATATCAAGATGCACCCACTGAGCACCACTTTTTTCAATTGAGGCTATTTCGTGAGCAATGTTTGTAAAATCAGCTGAAAGAATGCTTGGTGCGATAATGTTAGTCATCATTTTTCCTGCATTTGAAGTAGTAAAAAAGATCTCTTCTATCTGATGTTGTATCAACGGTAAAACCTGAGCTTTCTATGGTGAAGTCAGGATATGCTTTTTTGAATTTCTCGAGTTGGTTAATAGTTTCTACTTGGGTAAAAGTACAGACGCTAAAGAGCATTGTTCCGCCTGGCTTGAGATATGTTATGGCTTGCTCTATGATTTTATATGCAATGGTTGCCAACTTTTCTGGATCGCCTGCTTTTCTATGCCATTTCACTTCTGGGTGTCGTTTTACTGTACCAAGAGCGGTGCAGGGTGCGTCAACCATCACTTTATCAAAGGCAGATTTCCACTCTTCACGGTGGAGTGTTGCATCGTGCAATTTAATGGTTACATTTGTCTTGTTATGCTGGAGCAGCGCCTCTGCAAGAAGTTGTAACTTATGGTGGTTAATATCAACGGCTGTTACTTTTCCGTTATCTCCTGTGAGATGGCTCATATAAAGTGTCTTTCCACCAGGAGCAGCACAGAGATCAAGCAGTGTGTCCCCCGCGGCAATATCCATTTTTTGTACGACGAGTTGACTCGATTCGTCTTGGATATAAACCCCTTTGATATCACGAACCATGCTGTATGTAACAGAGCGTTCTGTATAGATTCCAACGGGACTTTCTAGCGTTTTTTCTGCATTTACCTCTAAGCTTGCAAGGTGATTGATAACTGTTTCTCGCTCTGTTTCGCCTCCATCAACACGCAAGGTGATACCTTGATGGTGAAGAAAGTATTCAAGCAACTCGACTGAATCAATATTGAGTTGGATAGACAAAATCGTATCGAGCAACCACTGAGGGATAGAATATCGGGTAGTCAGATATTTTGTGCTATCATCACCGCAAAGCTCCTTCAGTTTTATAACATTTGGCTTCAGTCGAATAATCTCACGAAGCAAAAAATTAACAAACTTTTGTGCGTGAGATTTATGGATGGTTTTTGTAAGCTCAACCGCTTCGTGTACAACTACAGCATCATTTTTCTTGGTCATATGGAGAAGTTGATGAACAGAAGTTCTGATAAGTCCAATCAACTCTCTATCTATCTTTCTGAGTGGTTTTTTTGCTGCTTGTTCAATCCAAAAATCAATATAGGCAAGATTCCGGATAGTTCCATAAACAAGCTCAGTAATAAATCGTCGCTGATTGTGTGGAAAGTGGTCAAGATTGCTGTTTAGGAGGTCGTTAACAAATATATTTTTGTCTAAAATTCTCATTACAAAGCGAGATGCAGCAAGCTTAGGGTTCATCATTTTTGTTTTCATTGCCATATATCTCCAACGGTTGGGTGATATCCATTAATAAAAGAGCGAATGTCCATCGGTTTTTTGCCTGCCGGCTTGACCTGTTCAAGGTGCAATGCACCACTCCCGCATGCTACGGTTAAATTTTGCTTATCAACGGCAATAATTTCACCAGGTTTGCTGCTTTCAGCGTGATGAAGAGAAGCCTGTGTAATAAAAATTGGTTTGTTACGAAAGAGGGCTTTTACTCCTGGCTCATCGGTGTATGCTCGAATCTGCTTTATGATTTCATCCGCACTGCGAGTCCACTCTATTTTAAGATCAGATTTTGTTATCAGGCGGGTGTACGAAGCCTCTTTATCGTTTTGAGGAGTTCTGGTAAAGCTTCCCTTTTTTAACGACTGCCAGTGAGAGTTGAGAAGATGAAGAGAGAGAGCAATAAGTTTTTCAAAGAGGCGCGTTGCATTGTCATTTTTTTCGATTGCAACACCCTCTTGATAGATGATGTCACCTGTATCGAGTCCCCTATCCATAAATTGGAGCGTTGTTCCACTCTTTTCATCTCCAGCAAGGAGTGCTCCTTGCACTGGCGTTGCACCACGAAAGCGAGGAAGCAGTGAAAAGTGAATATTTATGGGTGCAATTGTCGGTATTTCTAATATTCTGACTGGAACAATTTGTCCGTATGCGACAACAATCATCAGTTCAGGCGAAAAATCACGAATAATATTGAGCGCTTCAAGTGATTTTATTGAGCAGTCGAATGTGGGGATATTGAGCTCTTTTGCCCGCTGTTTGACAGGGGAAGGTGTCACTTTTTTACCCCGTCCACGCACACGGTCTGGTTGGGTGAAGATAATAATCTCTTCCCCAAAATTATGTAGTGTCTCTAGAAACGGAACCGATATATCAGGCGTTCCCATAAAGACGACGCTCATATTCACTCCCATTCTGTTCCACCGTTGCTAAAAATCGTTTGACAGTGCGTAGTGCGCTGTTTCGTTTAAGGCGACCAATATGGTCAATAAAAAGTATGCCATTGAGGTGGTCTAATTCATGTTGAATTGCTGATGCACCTAAATTCTGGAATATTTTTACCACCTCTGTGCCGTCGAGAGTGGTATATTGGCAGGTTACCACTGAAGGACGGGAGACATTTGCCCGGTAGTGTGGAATGCTTAAACAGCCCTCTTCCATTGTGTAGGGATTTCCCTCTATTGAAACGATAGTCGGGTTGATAAGTGCGACTGGATTGGTCTCAAAATCGTCATCTTCACCCTTTTCACCCTTTTCGACAAGTTGGTCGTGTTCAAGATAGCCAAAATCGATAATAACCACTTTTTGGAGGATTCCAATCTGTGGCGCAGCAAGACCAAGTCCATTTGCTGCTTGCATCGTTTCAACCATATCGGCACACAGGGCTTTAATATCTTCGGTAATGGTGGATATCTCTTGGGATTTTTCTCTCAATTGAGTATTGCCGACTGTCAATATTTTTCGTATGCTCATTCTCTTCCTCTTTGCACAAAATCTCTCGCTCAGATTATAAATAAAAAACTGGAAGTTGCAATAATCCTTTGCGATAGATACAATTTTTAAATCTCTTGGCTGCTGTTGTCTTATTTTTTAAAGATTTTGTTATACTCCATTGCTTTAGTTGCCTTCGATGGGTGTTGGTAATGGACCTAAAGAATTGTCACGAAAATGTCACAGTTTAGTGCCGATAATCACCAATGATTTCAAGAAAATAGTTGAAAATATCATTTCTTTGTCGTTTCTTCAAAATGCTATTGATTTTATCATGAAAATAGGTCACAATATTTGTTGCACCTCACCCCCTTAATCCCCCTCTCCGCACGGAGAGGGGGAGGGCAGAGATGATTTTGTTTCTTTTTCCCTCTCCGTGCGGAGAGGGGGAACCGCTTGCGGTGGGTGAGGTAGAGGCAACAAATGACAAACAAACAAAACCACATCAGTCAGCTGCATGATCAATTCTTCTATGCAACCTTTCAGGACAAAAAGAATGCGATCGATCTTCTCAAAACAAAACTGCCTCAAGCAGTTTCTAGCCAGATAGATTTCTCTCACTTTGAAATCGCCAATCCAACACATCACGAAAAGAAGAAGTATCGAAAGATACATTCAGACCTCGTTATTAAAACAAGACTAAAAAACTCAAACACTCCCGCTGATATATATATCCTCTTTGAACACAAAACCGATCAAAAGCGGAGTGTCCTCTTCCAACTTCTCTCCTATATGACCGCAATGTGGGAAGAGGATATAAAAAATGCAAAGAGCGACAAGAAAACGCTCTGTTTTCGTCCCATTATTCCCTTTGTCTTTTATCACGGTCGAAGCGAGTGGAAGATTCCAACCACCTTTTCCGATTTGTACTGTTGCGGAGACGAGCTGAAAAAACATCTCCTCTCTTTTTCTTATACCCTGTTTGATACGACACACTGGAAGCTAGATAACGAAGAACGAAAACAGCTGAACGAGGAGTTAGTATTGCATATTCTTCTCTTTCATGCAGCCTTCAAAAACACTCGAGAGTCGCTGATAAGTATCTTTAATGAGTTGAGCAAGTTCATGGAAACAACTAATGATAAAGAGTTGTTAATGTATCTTGTCACCTATGTTTCACAGAGTCGCAATCTTGACTTTGAAGAGATAAGGAGTTTAATGAAAGAGAGCGATATGAATGAGGAGGCTATTATGAATACTGTTGGCACTATGGATGTAGCAGAGATTTGGAGAAGAGATGGTAGAGAGGAAGGTAGAGAAAAGGGTAGAGAGGAAGAGCGACTAACTGTTGCAAAACAGATGCTTCTTGAAGGAGCTGATGTAGAATTTGTGTCACGAGTCACCAAACTTTCTATTAAAGAAATTCAACAGATAAAAAAATCACTTTAAAACGGTGACAACAATTTATATAACCACAAAATCTCTAAAATTACTTCTATCAATAATCTTGGTGTCAGCAGCGTATGTTTCGGTAAAAGTTCCGGGCAACTTCAGTCCAGACTTTGCTTTCCATTTGAATTCAAATCCCGTTAATTTTCCATTAAGCTCTTCAACATAATCAACCTCTTGTTGTTGACGAGTACGCCAAAAATAGCTGTTTGAAAAACTGTCCTTATATACATACTGTTTTTTCCGTTCAGATACGAGAAAGTTTTCCCAAAGAGCTCCCTTATCTTGGCGTATATCTAGGGAATTAAAATTTCCAATAATCATATTTCGTATTCCGTTGTCATAAAAATAAATCTTTCGACTCTTTTTTATCTCATTCCTCAAATTTCTTTTATAACTTCCCAGCGAAAAGATTACATACCCTTGAGCGAGAATATTTATATAATTTTGAATAGTTTTCCTATCAACACCCACAGTTTGAGCAAGTTCATTATAATTAACTTCGTTTCCCATCTGCAAAGCGAGTGCTCGAACCAACTTTTCCAGTATTTCTGGTTTTCGGATATTAGCATACGCCAAAATATCTCGATAAAGATAACTATTGACCAACTGCCTGAGAATATCCCTCTCTTCACCAGGATGATTTAACACATCAGGATAAAATCCATATAACAGACGATTCTCCACCTGCTGCTCCGCAACAAGATATCCGTGGTGTCGTTCATACTCTTCCCAGCTAATTGGAAAAAGCTCATATTCCCATTTCCTTCCTGTTAATGGCTCATTTAACTTATTTGAAAGTTCAAAAGATGATGAGCCACTTACAAAAAGTTGCACGGATTTAAATTGATCGGTTATTATTTTAAGTGTGATCCCAATTCCCGGGATTCGTTGTGCCTCATCAATAAAAATCGTTGTGGCATTTCCTATTATCCTTCGTAATTCTTCTGTATTAGGATTGGTTAAAAGTGCTCTAACCGTTGGATCATCTGCATCTAAAAAACGATGTTCTCTATCTTTTAGAAAATGCTGAATGAGAGTTGTTTTTCCAACTTGACGAGGACCAACAATTACTATCGCCTTGTTTTTATCAACTTTCCTAGTAATTACACCGTATAGACTTCTTTCATACATAGCAACCTCCATGACAAAAAAACAACTATTTGGGAACATAATCCCATAAAAGCATAACCATTTGGGAATACAATCCCTTATTGTTATACTCTTTTTGCAACAATTATGCAAGGAATCGGTAGTTTTTTCATTTGGAACTGTCATTATTCTGAGCTTTCTATCAAAGAAATTCACCAAATAAAAAATCACTTCACTAAGAAATAAAATCTATTCTTACCATTATTTTGTTTGCCAGTTGCACCGTGAAATTCTACTGTGCTCTAACAATAGAATGATTCTTTTTGTTATTTTTTAGAGATTTTGTTATACTCCATTGCTTTAGTTTTAGTTGCCGAGGAGAAATGGAATGTCAAAAATTATTATTGATGCTGAATCTTCAATTGAGAATCTTGAGGTTCGCTTAGATCATTTGTTGCTGAGAGAAGGCGATTTAGCTTCAGAAGTTGAGGAGTTTCAGTCACTTGCTCCTTTGGTGAAGAATTACAGAGATGGTTTGCCACCCTTGTTGATTAGTGAGGGAAAACTCGCTGAGGCTCGTGATTTGTTGACTGGTGAAGACGACTTGGAACTTTTGTTTCTTACTGTTCTTGCTGATGAGAGGCCTCAAATTACATTTGATGCTATAAAAAAAGGTATAGAACAAAATGGGTGGAGTGACCACTATCAAAATCTACTCTCCTATCTTTTTGTTCGTGCAGACGAGGCATGGAGCAAGGAGATACTTCTTCCTCTGTTGCTTTCAATTAAGACAGAAGAGCGTACGCCGCTTATACTCTTTTTAACTGTTTTGCATGGTGATAGCAGTGTGCCTGCGACAGGACAGTCTGCCGAATTTCGTGCCGCACGCTATCTGTACGCATTGCGGATTGAGAAAGAGGGTGATGCTCAAAATGCTTTTGCGGTGCTTCTTGACCTTTTTGAGTCAACTGGATATCCTCGATTTATCTATGAATTGTTAAAGATTATGTTGGCAGTTCACGATGATATTCGGCCACACGATGTCGAGCGATTTGTAACAGCTGTAGTCGAAAGTCCACTTAAAGTTCCCTATGCTGTTGTTCGGTTTCTTGAGTTTTTATACCACTACAAAACAGGAAGAGATGAGAAGCTTTCTAACTCTCTAACGGTGCTTGCAGAGAGTACGGAATCGCTTTTTGTGCTGAGTGCTCTTGCTCCCCTTTTGAATAAGTATGAGAAGTGGCATTTGCTGAGTAAATTCTATAAGTTGTCGGTAGCAAAGTTGAATGGGAACCAAAGATTGCTCTATATGAAAATGTTGGCTGATTTATATGATACGAAACTTGAAATGCCTGAGTTTGCGATTGAAATACATAAGAATATCATTGAAGATGATATTAGTGCAGGCTTTTTTAGTCTGAGTCGGGTGTTGACAGTTTATGAGGAGAGTGGTCAATGGGAGCAGTTGTTGACGCTTTATCAATATCTTGCCGATAATGAAAAAGATTTAAGACTTCAAGCACACTACTCGTTTCGAGCGGGTGAAGTACTCTACTACGAGTTAGAGCGGGCGCAGGATGCTCGTGTTTATCTCGAACGGAGTCTAGAAAGTCGCCACTCATTTGAGGCAGTTCGGCTGCTGAGTGAAATATATCTGAAACTTTCTGATTATGATGCCTATATTCACGCATTAGAAAAAGAGCTTGAATTTCAACTTGATGTTACTGAGAGAATTCGTGTTTTGGATATTACGGCGGATGCATATCTTTTATTCAAACACGATGTTATCTCTGCTGAGAAATATTTTCTTCGTATTTTACAACAGGAGCCAAGGCATCTCCAAACGGTGAAAAAACTTGGAAAGCTTTACTATCAGACAAAGAGTTGGCGAAAGTTAGTAGAGATTAATAAGAGAGAGTACGCTATCTCTGACAATATGCACGATAGAATTAATCTGATTTATAAAAATGGGGTCATCTGTTTTCGTGAGTTGAATGACCTTGATTGTGCTGAAGAGAATTTCACACTGATTTTAGAGCAGGATAAAAATCACATTTCGAGTCTTCTCTATCTTGAACGCATCTATATGCGAAATGGTAACTATGACAAGCTTATTCAGCTCTATAAAAAGTTGGCCGATGAGGGTGATGAGCTTTCAGAAACTAAGAAATATTATTTGACGCGTCTCGCCTTAATTTTGCGAGAACGGGGCGAATTAACCTCTGCTCGTGATATGTTCAATCGTATTGTTGACTCTTTCCCTTCCGATGTGCTTGCGCGAGAATATGTTCGTATTTTAGAAGGAGAACTCTCGTTTTCTCCTGTTGCCTTTGAAAATGAAGCAAGCTCGCTAGAGTTGTTTGATATCGCTCGAATAATGGGTCAAAGTACTACACCTCGTGGCATGGATAAGGTCGGTGACCATTTTAAAGATGAATCTTTTTGGTTTTATCTCTACCAAGTTTTTACAGGCCATAAAGAAGATGGGGCGCCATCTGCTGATGAGACCTATCTTTTTCTCTATCAACTTTTGTCAAAATCATTTTCGATTGATACGCTTGTTGCAAATTCTTCACGGCGTGTTGCGTTGATTGCACTTCTCGCAGGTTATATCGATCGTGGCTACTATCCAGGAGTCTATACTATTCTTACCTATTATTTGAAGTCTGGACCAACGGTGAAACGGCAATTCTGGGCGCTCTTTTTTAGAGGTTTGCACCGTGCCGATTTGATTGAAAGGCTGGAATCAATGCTTGTTGATGATCAAAATCAGGTTTCGTTAGAGATTTTAGTTGCGATGATTGAACAGTTATATGAAGAGAAGGGTGACATTAAAACAATTCTCTTTTTACGCAGTCTCTATGTTAAGAAAGAGTCTGATGTTGCTAAAAAGATTGTGGCGATTGATAGCACAATTGAGAAGTTTACGCATGAGGTTGAGGCTCGTGCACTGCTTGAGTTTTATCGTCTTCGCTACTCGTTTTCTTCGCTCGAAGAGAAACGACTCTTTTTGCCACAATATCGGACATATCTTGAATCTTTGCATATGACAGATACTTTAACGAAGCTCTATTCTGCGTTGTGGGAGAATGAACATAATCCAGAGGATGGCGCCTATTTAATGTCTCTTTATCGGAGCAAAAATAAGCGTGATGAGGTTGCACTGTTAGCCGCAACACTGTTAGAAACTGACCCCTCAAATCGTGTCGTTTTGAAAGAGTTACTTGAACTGTACAACGAGAAAGAGGCGTATGATGAATCGTTAGGTCTTTTGCAACGCCAATTTCCAAATGAGGTTCCTGCAGATAAAGATATTGTCTCTCTCTGGTTTGATGCCTTGATTCATAGTGAAAAAGGCAGCGATATTATTGGTGTTTTCAAAAGAATAGAGGGTGATTTTGATTTTTATCTTTTCCTCATTGAAGGACTCATAGAACGCAAATATCCATCACATGCCGAGCGGTTACTGCATCACCTTGAGACAGAAAGTGTGGAGCATGCTATTAAAAAATCTGAGTTGCTTCTCTCACTTGATGTTGTTTTGCCTGACTCGCTTATTGCAAAAGCTGGTGGTTTTTTTAGTTTAAAGGATCTCTTTATTCGCTATATGGAAGGTGCTGCAGTGAGAAAAACATTGCGAGCTCTTGCTGAAAATGGTGATAATGGTGCGGCACTATTCTTGTTTGATATGGTTTTAGAGACAGGTGATGTTGAAACGGCATCCTCTCTGCTAGAGCTTGCCTCTGAGGGCAATAATCCTCTTGTTTTGCAGAGCAAGATATATCGTGTCTCTCACAATACTCGCAAAGAGGCGGCGCTTCTTGTTGAACATATCAAAGATTTGGTAAGTGGTGATTGGTATCCAATTAAACGGCTTTATGATATTGCACTAAAACACTCTCCTCAAGTTGTCTATTTCTTATCATCTCTTTTGCACGATTATGATGATAAATATAGCTTTAATCCTGATAGTTGGGGCAAGTTTGTTCCACAATCAAGAGAGTTGATAACAGAGCGTGCCGGAATGGATGAACGGGATTTGTTGGTGTTGGAGTTAATGAGATTCCTTGCCTTTTCTCAAAAGACTGCTGTTGGGCATGCGGCACCGCTCTCAAGCAAGAATCAACGAGATATTATGAAGGTATTTGACCATATAAAGATGATTCATGAAGATGTTAATATTGCGGGATATTGCAATAGCGAAGATGATGCATCAATCATTACAGGTGTTTCTGGCCGCGTTCCTGTTTTGATAGTCTCATCGGCACTTTCAGATGTTTCCTATGATGAGGCATCAATGAGGCTGTTAAAAGTTGTGGCTCTCTTGAAAGAGGGGCTTGGCTGGAGTGATGACAAAAATGTGATTTCAGATGCCGTTGTGGCAATTAAGGAGGCCTCCTCTCTGCGTGGACGAGATAGGGTTGCGTTTGTTCGCAGTGTGCGTGAAGAGTATCAATCAAGAACGGCGGCTATTTTATCGACAGTTGAGCAGGAAACTCGGTGGGATTCTCTTCCTGATCGCATTATGACAGCTGCAACTTTGCACTCCTTCTTTTTGTTGCCTAATCCAATGATTTTGCAACGGATTAATGGTGATGAAGGATATGCATTCTTAGATAAAGAGACATTCAGTGGCAATATTGTTTCACTCTTTTTACACCATTTTGTAAATCAATTGCCAGAGCAAAAATCGCAGTAATAGGTGGAGTTAGATGGAAGTTATAGTTGTTCGTCGAGGTGTCGTTCATAAGCGAGCTGTTGTTGCAGTTGCGCACACTCTTCAAGATGGGGGAGTTGTCCTTGTGCCTGGTGATACATCATATCTTCTTGCAATTCAAGTAGGAAACAAAAAGGCACTAGAGCGACTGAACAAGATTAAAAAACAGCCAAAAAGAAAATATTATTCTGTGATGTTAAAAGATTTTGGTGATATTGCTCACTATACTGATATTAGTAATGTTCAGTATCGAGTTATGAAACGAGCCTTGCCAGGACCCTATACTTTTATTGTGAAGGCGAGCCGAGAAATTCCCAAGATTATGTTGCAGAAACGCAAGGAAATTGGGATTAGAATGCCAGATAATCCCTTTATGCAGGCGTTGCTTGAAGAGATTTCAAAACCACTTTTAGTAACAACTGCCCATGTGGATAATCGGGATTTTTTTGAAGATCCCGATGAACAGTCAGATGGATGGGAAAACTGTGTTGATTTTCTGATTGATGCTGGTATGGTGCCTGCGGAGCTGACATCTATTATTGATATGTCTGGAGATGAGTGGGAAGTGAAACGAGAGGGAAAGGGTGATACCTCACTGTTGTAATTAGATTTGGAGTATGATATCGTATGTTGAAAAGGTGGAATATAGCGTTGTCTATAACTATTTACACGGTGCTTGCATTTGTTGTTTATCTGATTTATTATCTATTTATTGCAAAAGATGGCTATGGTGCGGGACTCTACCTGTTTACGCTGCCGACCCTTTTTGTGTTGATAAAATTATTTCGTATCTCATCGATATTGATGCGTTTTATCTTGGTTGGTTATCTGCTTTTGCTCTATGTTTTGTCGGTTTTTCTGGCGCATAATGGCTCTGTTGCACCGTGGGAAGTGGTTGCTTTTGTCGATCTTCTTTTTCTCTTTTCATTTCTTTTTAACCAAAACGAGAACGACACTCCACTTGCGATAGATTCACTGTGGAAATATCATCTTTTTATTATTCTTTTTGCACTCTCTGCCGGCTCACTCTCTTTTTATCTTCAGCACGATGTCATGCATGCACTTTTTACGACCGCATCACTTCTGAGCCCCGTTGTTTTGATGGTAACATTGATGGGATTTGTCAGCAGTATTATTAAAACGACGGCAGTTTCGGTTGTCTTAAAAAATTATAAGTTTTTTCTACAGGGCGGGCAAATCTCCCGTCTTATTTTTGCCGATGAGAAGATGTTGCAGCAGGAGCAGTTTGAACTTTCTGAGGTTGTGACGGAAGATGGTTTTGATCAAGCTCTCTTTTTTGCAAAAGTAGAGCAGCTAAACGGACAATCTGCACACAGTGCCGAGTTTCAAGATGCTCTTAAGAATGATACGGTTTTTTCCTATGATTTTGATGGTGTTATTCTTGCGATGGCAACGGTGAAGGCTTTTCTTAACAGCGATGAGTATCGTTTTTCAGAGAAGTTGGCGACCCCGAATACATCTCAGGAAGGTATGCGATTTGTTGGATTAGCTGAAAATGGTATTGTCCTTGGATATTACGCTGTTGAAAAGATTGGCAGCAAGCAGAATTGGGAAAAACTTTCCTTGATTCGAGATGGCTTGCACAAAGATGTTTTGTTTGCAAAAGGGTGTAAAAAAGCAGAGAATGAGGGGTATCCGCTTATCAATATAAATGATTTTTCCTATGAAAAGGGAGATCTTCTTATTGCATTTTCAGCGATATCGGTGCCACACTCTGTTGTGGTTGCAGGGGTAAATGAGTTTAAAGAGGGTGTCGATATGTATTTTAACACACCTTTTGTAGATACAGTGTTGCGGCTTGTTGCTGTTACAAACAACCTTTCAGCGTTGTTAGTACGGGCTATGATGTATGCTTTTGTTCCCGTTGCACTGAATGTTTGGATTCTTTTTCTTGGATTAAGGTTGCCGCAAATGGGGGGGATTGTTTTATTGCTCTCTTTTGCGATTGCGTTACTATATATGTTTTCAGGGAAAGGTGCCGCAGCTATAGTTCAGAAATAGGGCTTGCACATAATGAGGGGGTTAGGGATGAAAGGGGTTGCATTGTTTGGCGTTCCAGGTGCTGGGAAAGGCACGCAATCACAGTTGTTAATTAAAAAATACGACTACATTTACATTGCAACAGGCGATATGTTGCGAAAAGAGATTAAAGAGCAGACACCACTTGGAAAAGTGGCTGATGAGGTCATTTCAAAAGGGGAGCTTCTCGGAGATGATATTATAATAAAGATGATTGCAAAACGGCTTGATAATCATACTGAAGGTACCTTTTTGTTTGATGGTTTTCCTCGGACGATTGCTCAAGCTCACGCTTTAGAGCAACTGCTTATAGACAGAGGCGGAGAATTAATGCTGTTTATCAAATTAGAGCTCTCACTAGAGGAGTCAATGACGCGTCTTTTACATCGTGCAAAAACATCAGGAAGAAGCGATGATAACCGTAAAATAATTGAGTTGAGATTTAAAGAATATCAGCATAAAACAGCGCCAGTAAGCGATTATTTCAAAGAGAAAGGGCTTTATCATTCGGTAAAAGGACTGGGAACAGTTGACGCTGTTTTTGGGGAATTGTGTACTATTATTGATAACAGATGATTAAAGATACCATTAAAAGGAGAAGAGAGATGAGGATTTCCATAGCAGCGGATCACGGTGGATTTGCGCTGAAGCAGCAGATTGTCCCCTTTTTAAAAGAGTTAGGACACACTGTCTTAGATAGAGGTACAAACAGTGAGTCATCAGTAGACTATCCTGATTATGCTATTTTTGTAGTGAGAGATATTGTGTCAGGTGAAGCGGAGCGTGGTATTGTTATGTGTGGAACAGGGCTTGGCATCTCTATGGCTGCTAACAGACATAAAGGTGTGCGAGCAGCGCTCGTGCAGAGCGGTGAATATGCAAAGTTGTCAAGAGAGCATAACGATGCAAATGTACTGGCAATGGGAGGCCGATTTACCTCTTTAGACAGTGCTAAAGAGTTTATCACAATATTTTTAGAGACTCCATTTGAGGGTGATCGACATGTCAGACGAATTAAAAAAATTGACACCACTGAAATCTGACGATTCCAGTTTTGACAATGTGAAAAATAGCTATCTCACCTTTCCGTGGGAGCTTTTTAATGTTGTCTTGTCGCATAAATCGTTTATGGATATTGGACGACTTAATATCCGTAGTTTTGATGAAGCACATCACTATGTGAAGAATTATGGGTTTGATTTAGATGATGATACATATAAAAAAGAGGCACAAAAGATTGTGCACGAGGCAAAGCAGTTTATCCAAACCTATCTTTTAGAAGATCCCGATAACAAGGATCCTCTGCTTGTTATACCTCCTAATGTGATGTTTGAAGATGATATTCGCAATTTAATCGTCCACGCATCAGATAGAGAGCCTTCGGCGGAGCAGGCGTGGTCGTGCGCTATTTTGCGTGTTGCACACACAATTTCTCATGTAGATAATGACCTTGCAAAACATTTTTTCCCCGGGGTTAAACGACAGATTTTCGAACGATTTATGAATCATCTGCGAGTAGATAGAGATAATAAATATCTTTTAGGGCATGGAAAACATGCAATCTCTCTAGAGCTTTTTGAGATGAAGAATGAAAAATCGAGAGAGAGTATGATTATGAAGCTTCTTCATAAGTCAGAAAATGTTACCGCAGATATTTTTGATAGAGTTGGCGTGAGAATTGTGACAAAATCACTGCTTGATATTATTTTGGTGCTTAAGTATTTTATGGAAAATCATGTAATCTCTTTCGTCAATATTAAGCCAAGTCGAACCCGCAACACGCTTGTCAATGTTGAGAAGTTTATTGAGGGTGTTGATCAGCTGAAGTCAGACAAGAAGAGCAATCTTACCGAAGAGGAGATTAAAGAGTATCTTGAGGAATGTGTTGCTGCCGATGGTGAGTACAAACAAGAGGCGCGCCGCCGTGCTACCGATTATAATCCGCACTCTTCTACGGCTTTTACCTCTCTCCAGTTGACTGGCAGACAGTTGATTACCATTAAGGATTCATTCACTTTTAATATTAATTACCGTTTCTTTTTTCCATTTGAGGTGCAGATTCTTGATTACCAGAGTTATATTGAAAGTCGAACAGGTCGAGCAAGTCACGAAGAGTATAAAAAGAATCAAAGACGAGTGGTTAGAAAGCGGGTGCTGAATACAGTTTTGGCATTTTATAAAAAGAATATTTGGAATAAAACAGATTAACAAGGAGATGAAGATGAGCAATCTAAGTAACAAAAGTATTGTAATGGTTGTTGCTCCAACAGAGTTTAGAGATGAGGAGTTTACCGTTCCCTATGCAATTTTTGATAAATATGGTGCTGACATTGTGGTTGCAAGCACCAAGAAGGGGTACGCTCATGGAACTTTTGGACATAAGATTGATATTACCTGTACTCTTGCAGACATTGATATCAATAAGTTTAATGCGGTCGTTTTTATTGGTGGTGCAGGTGTGCCGTTGTTGCGATCAGATGCGATGGCGTTAGAGCTTGCTAAAAGTGCGGCTAAGCACGCAGTTCTTGCCGCAATTTGTTGGGCTCCAACCATTCTTGCAAAAGCTGGTGTTTTGACAGGAAAGCGCGCAACAGTCTGGGTTGGAGATGACGCTGAATATGGTATGTCAACAGATAAAGTCTTGAGTGAGAGCGGCGCACATTTTATTGAAAATCCTGTGATTGTAGACGGTAATCTTGTTACTGCAAATGGCTATGCAGCTTCAGCGCAGTTTGCAGAAGCAGTTGTTGCCTGCCTGGTTGCAACAGATAATGACAGTCACATTAGCGAGTGAAGGAGTTGATATGAATAGTAGTTACTTTGTGTTTTTTAATTTTGAACTGACCGATGGGGAGCTTTCTCCCGAATTTGAGAAGAAAATGGAAGATGTCGGTCTGAAATCAATGATCGATAGCGGTGGAGAGATACTCCATCTCCCGCAGTTTTCCTATATGGGAGAGTATACATACAATAATCCTGAGGATTTGAAAAATGCACTTTACACAGAGATTAAAGAGCTTTTTGCTGAGTCAGAGATTACAGCACTGATTTTTATGTCTGTCAGCGAATTTGCTACGATTGGGATAGATCAATTCTAAAAAAGTGCTCAATAAACCGGCTCATTTTTCCTTGAAAGATTGACATACTATTTAGGGAGTGTAATCTACGAGTATGAATAGTGAGAAACCGACAGGAAATAACACCGAAATGCCCAGTGAGAGCAACCCACAAAAACCGGAGATGATTGGTGATAGATATCGTCTGATTCGTAAAATTGGTTCCGGTGGAATGGGTGATGTTTTTCTTGCTGAACATACGATTTTAGGCAAGAAAGTTGCGATTAAACTCCTCTATCCAGATCAATCACGAAAGAAAGATGTTTTAGAGCGATTTACGCGAGAGGCGATTGCGGCCTCTAACATTGGGCAGGCCAATATTGTTGATGTTACTGATTTTGGTTTTACTGCCGAAGGAAATGCCTATTTTGTTATGGAGTATGTTGAAGGCTCGTCGCTTGCCGCGCTGATGACACCTAAGAAACCACTCGATGTAGGTTTTATTCTCTCTGTCTCTGCACAGATTGCTCAAGCACTTTCTCGCGCTCATCAAAAAGGGATTATCCATCGCGATTTGAAACCTGAAAATATTCTCATAACTGAAAGCAACGGGATTACCCCTTTTGTCAAGGTTGTGGATTTTGGAATTAGCAAAATATATACTGATAACGCTTCAAACGGCCCGAAGAAGAGAACGCTTACAAAGAATGGCGCTATTTTTGGAACGCCTGAATATATGTCTCCAGAGCAGGCAGGTGGGGATCAGGTTGTGCCAGCATCGGATGTCTACGCACTTGGTGTTATTATGTATGAGATGGCCACCGGTGAACTGCCATTTTATGATGATAACTATATGAAACTACTTCATAAGCATCAGTATGACTTTCCTGCTCTTCCCTCTTCGAAAAACGATGAGCTCTCCTCTGTTTTAGATGGGATTATTATGCGTTGCTTGGAAAAGAGTGTCAATAATAGATATAGTAGTATGCAAAATGTGTTTGATGATTTGATTGCATTCAATGGGACATTGAGTACTCAATCTCAAATAAATCTTGCCGCCCTTTATGGCGATACGGCAATTAGCCCCTCCCAACGCAAAAAGAAGGCGACTGCGGATTATTCACCATCAGATGTTACTCGGATGTTGAATAGTGGGGGATTTGATACGATTGCTGAGGAGGAGACTCCTGCTGCGAACACCGCAAAATTTGTTTTTACGGTTCTCCTGTTGCTTTCGTTGATGACAGCTGGAGCATTTGGTGTTTTTAAATATCTTCAGCAGAGCAAACCAATAGTAGTTGTGCGCAAAGTAGTGGAGAAAGAAGTGCCACCACCCATCGAAAAAAAGGTGGTAAAAAAGAAAGTTCGTCGCAAAGCAAAGAGACGAGTTCCCGTAATGAAAAAGAATAACACCATTATATTGCGAGTGAAGTCAAATGTTAAAGGTGTGCAGGTTTTTAACAAAGAAAATGGTAAGTTTATCTGTACAACGCCATGCAAAACCAAACTAAAAAAGAATGATTCAGCTGTTTTACTGCTGAATTTCCAAAAGGATGATTATACGATAAAACCGATGGTCATCAGATTAGATAGAGATATGACAGTGCATATAAAACTGAAGCAGGAGGGTGAGTGATGAGTCACAAGATTTTTGTTCTTGATACCAATGTATTGTTGAGTGATCCTCAAGCAATTTCTCGTTTTGAAGATAATGATATTATAATTCCACTTGTTGTCATTGAAGAGTTAGATAAGTTTAAAAAAGATATGAATCAAATTGGACTTGCCGCACGAAGTTTTTCCCGTTTGATTGAATCTTTAAGGACAAAAGGGAGCCTCATTGAGGGGGTAGAAACACCTCAAGGTGGTATTTTGCGTATTGTTATGGCTCAGAAAATTACGATGCCATCTGATTTGGGTGACAGGGTAAATGATAATATCATCCTTATGGTTGCTAAAAAGATTTCAGATGATAATCCTGATCGTACAGTGATTTTAGTGAGCAAAGATATCAATGTTCGTATCAAGGCAGATGCACTCGGTGTAATGGCAGAAACCTATAAAAATGAGACAGTAAATTATACTAAATTGCACAAAGGGTGGAATGAATTAAAAGTAAAAGGTGTGTTGATTGACGAGCTCTTTTTAACTAAAAAGTTGCCGTTTGATGAGGTGCAAGATCCCGCTTTTCAATCATGGCTTCCCAATCAGTTTTATCGCTTAGTTGATGAGGATAATGAACGCCATCAAGCAGTTGTTAAAGCTGATCCTTTTTTGAAGGCACTGGTTCCTCAAAATCAATATCGTGATGTCTGGGGAATTTCTGCACGAAATCTTGGACAGAAGATGGCTCTCGATTTGCTTATGGATGACAGAATTAAATTGGTAAGTCTTATTGGTATGGCAGGCACAGGAAAGACACTGCTTGCAATTGCTGTTGGATTGCAAAAATGTCTTGAAGAGGGAGCCTATACAAAAATGTTAGTAACTCGTCCAATTTATCCTATGGGGCGTGATATTGGGTATCTTCCAGGTACTGTTGAAGAGAAGCTAAAACCGTGGATGCAGCCTGTTTTTGATAACCTTGATTATCTCCTTGCTGGGTATAATTCTGCCAAATTTGGTAAAATGAGTGAAATACTTGGTGCAGGTTTGATTGAAGTTGAAGCATTGACATATATTAGAGGTCGCAGTATTCCTGATCAATACATTATTGTTGATGAGGCTCAGAATTTAACGCCACATGAGATTAAAACAATTGTCTCTCGCGTTGGTGAAAACACTAAAATTGTTTTGACTGGGGATCCTTTCCAGATTGATAATCCCTATATGAATGAGTCGAGCAATGGCTTGAGTTTTATCGCAGACCGGTTTAAAGAACTTCCTCTTGCGGGGCATATTATTCTTGAAAAAGGCGAAAGAAGTCAACTTGCCAATGCTGCGGCAAAGTTACTGTAGGCCTTGTATGCGTATTGCTTTTATTGCTGATATTCACTCTAATCTTCCTGCTCTTGAAGCAGTTCTTGCTGATATAAAAAAAGAGTCATGTGATATAATTTATTTTGCTGGGGATGCTGTTGGCTATGGACCATGGCCTGCTGAGACAATCTCTTTGTTGATGTCTCAGAATCTTGTTGGAATTGTTGGAAATCACGATACAGGTGTCGTTGGAAGTTCATCACTGCGTGGCTATTATGATGCGGCTCGCTATGTGATTGAATGGACAAGACAGCAGCTGTCTGCTGCTCAATTTGAATGGTTGTCTTCTCTTTCCTATACCAAAACTCCCTATGAATGGTTGCTGCTTTCACACGGTTCCCCTGACTATCCTCAAGAGTTTCGGTATGTTGCAACTGCGCATGATGTTGAGCTATTACAACATAGTCATTTGAAGCTTCCTCATCTTACGGTGGTTGG
Source organism: bacterium (assembly GCA_023145475.1). Classification (GTDB taxonomy): domain Bacteria; phylum UBP6; class UBA1177; order UBA1177; family JAGLDR01; genus JAGLDR01. The sequence goes on along the minus strand of JAGLDR010000167.1, from coordinate 4,002 downwards.
CCACTCTCATCTGCAACGCCTTTTTTTGATGACATCAGGGAAACGGGCATTAGAATTGAGTGTAGATGAAGAGAGTGGTATCTCCCTTGATAAAAATGCACCCTATTTTTGTATTGCGGGATCTGTTGGCCAACCTCGAGATGGTGATACGCGCGCTGCGTGGTCTCTCTATGATAGAGAAGAGGGCCAATTCTATTTTAAGCGAGTGGAGTATGATATTTCACTAGTGCAAAAAGAGATAGAGCGGAAGGGATTGCCACGAAATTTTGGTGTTCGCTTGGCGGAGGGATATTGAAACTCTTTTACAGCTATAGTGCAGGGGAGCGACGATATGCTCCTGTTCTTGAAATGCAGGAATCATTGAGAGATACGATTTATGAAAATAGTGAGGTAGCAGGACAAATTTTGTTGCTTGAACATGCCCCAGTTTATACGATGGGTATTCGTACAAAAAAAGAGCATCTCCTCCTTTCTCAAGAAGAGCTGAAGCGACAAAATATAGATTTACATACAATAAGACGCGGTGGAGATATCACCTATCACGGACCAGGTCAGCTGATGTTTTATCCGATTGTGCAGTTGCACCGAAGTGGAAAAAGATCGATTTCTGATTTTGTTTCGGGTCTTGGAGAGATGATAGCAGAGGTGATGCGTGATTGTGGTGTTTCCGATGCTCAGTGGAAACGCAACCCATCAGGTATCTGGACAGAAAAAGGAAAGATTGCAGCTGTTGGATTTCATTTTCGAAAATATGTAGGAACCCATGGATTTGCTATTAATGTTCATCCTAATCTTTCCTATTTTTCGGGGATTATTCCTTGTGGTTTAAGTAGTGGTGTTACCTCAATCAAAGAGGAGACAGGAAGCGATATTACTGTTGCAGAGGTTGCTGAAAAGATGCTTGCAAAGTTACAGATATTTTTTAGTCATTTAGATTTCGAGGAGAGAAATCCATGGGAAAATTTATAACGATTTTTTTGTCACTTCTATTTGTTTTATCATGTGGTTCTGTACCACACGGGGAAGATGGCGATTTTAAGACAAAGGACAGAGATGCAGACTATACCAAAAGTGCGCAGGCATATATGCCTCTTGCTGTTGGAAACACGTGGAACTACAGCGTAGATTATCTGGGCCAAAAAGGTGAGATGTCAGTGGTTATTGAAAAGAAAGAAGGTGAGTGGTTTATTGATAACCATCATGGAAAACTGCGCATTGATCGTCGCGGTATTCGTGATGAATCTCGCTATCTTTTGCAGTTTCCTCTGGTTGAGAAACGGGCATGGCTGGCTATTTTAAAACCTGGTCAAACCGAGCATTTCTCTATTAATAAAGTTGCAGCAGCTGTCAAAACGCCAGCAGGATCTTGGGATACTGCCGTTGTAGTACAGACAACAAATAAAAAAGATAAAGATAAAGAGTTGCTTGCGTTTCACTATTTTGTACCAAAGGTTGGGATTGTTAAGATTGAGACCTATATTCGTGATATTAGGAGTGGAAAAGCCCAGTTGATGACAATGACATTGCTTACTTCATATACTCTTAAGTAAAGGTTCAGATAAGATTTAAAAATTACCACAAAGTGCTATCAAGTCAGCTCTTTTTCCGATAGTTTTCCCATCAGCGTTTACAAACATCGCCTCTTGATTGAGTGAAATGGGGAGTGGACTGTTTTTTCCACAGATAAACATCAATGCACCTTCAGGATTGAGAAAGAGTGCCATTCGTGATGGCTTGTCTCTATCAACAAGCAGAATGCCAGGCGACTGTTTCTGAAGTGCGTGGGCAGTTGCAATTGCTTTTGCAGCAGCACCTGATTGGCTCAGCAAGACGATATATTGCAACGCAACAACAAGATTCATCTTCTGCTTTTGCAAAAGGGCGATTACCTCTTTTTGATTACCTGTTTTTTCCGCTGCTTGCGCTACAAAAATGACAAGAGAGGGAAACTGCAACAACCGCTCTTTTTTGTTCCAAATATCCTGCCATTTCTTTTGCAAAGAGAGGACATTAACAACACCAGACCAGCCTGCCTCTATATCTGGCGCACTCTCTGTAATTATTTGAAAATGTGTTAAGGCGGTGTCAAAATCACTTTTATCAAAGGCAAAAGAGCCAAGGATAAAGTGCGCTCCTGCGTGTGTTTTATCTGTGTCGACGGCTTTTGTTGCCATCTGTAACGCCTGCTCGTTATCGCCCTTTTGATGTGCTATCATCGCAAGATTATACCACGATTCAGCAATAAATATTTTGTCGTTTATTGCCTGCTTAAAGAGTGTTTCAGCCTCTGTTGTCTTCTCTTGTGCTTGAAGAGTGATTGCCAAATAAAAGGGGCTCTCTTTTGCTTTGCTTTGTCGTATTTTTGCTTCTGCTTTTTGATACTCTTGTACTGCAAGCAACCTCTTTCCTTCAACAAGAAAAAGATCAGAGCTGGCAACATTGTGCTGCAAAAGTGCCAAGTTTTGCTCATCTTGAGATGGCTGTTGTTCAACGCTTCCACACGAAAGAAAGAGAAACATTAAAAGAAAAAAGAGAAAAGGTACTTTCATAATTTCACCTGTTATATTTATTAACCATTGTTATGATTTCTTCAAATGTATGTCTGCCATGTCCAACAAAAGTAACAATTCCTTTACTGTTTACAATGACGGTTTGTGGCAAAATAATTCCTGAATTTATCAAATCGGCATCGCCAACAAAGGTGGGGAATGTGCACTTCTTCTCTTTGATGACTTTTTGTGCGGCATCTCTTGCAGGATCAAGACTTAGAGAGATAACAGCAACATCTTTTTGTAGTTTTTTGTGGGCCTTTTCCATATCAGGGAGCATTAAAACGCATGGGCGACACCATGTTGACCAAAAATCAATGACAGCGGAGCGCCCCTTGATAACAGAGCCGAGAGTTACTTTTTTACCACCGTACAGTGGAGTAAACTCAAGCTTTGAAATATTTTTTCCAATATTAAAATCATCAGCAACAATCCCACGGATTTCCTCTTTTTTCTCCTCTTCCTCTTCTTCAATCTGCTGTTTAATAGCAGCGGGAGAAGGGATATCTATCTGTTTGTGAGATGGTGGTTGTTCAATCTCTTTTTTTTGACAGCCAGCAAAAAGAGAGAGAAGAGCAACAGTGCAGATAAGATGAACTGTTTTATTCATTGGCACCCCCAAAAAATTGTTCAGTCGCCTGATGAGTTATACTCTGTTTAGGATAACAATGCAAACTCACCGACTAAAAGGAGCAATCAATGGAAAAGAGAGTAAATTAAGTTGATTTTTCTTCGTCCACTCGTTATAGAAAGATGCATGTTTTGTTAGGCACTTTTTCTAATTTTAATTGATGGAGTCAGAGATGAGTAGAAATCGTTTGGCAGTTGTTTTAGCACTGCTCGCTTTTTTATTGTTTCCTGTAGTTCTTTTTGGAGCGACAACACTTGAAGCTGTTGTTGATATCCAGAAGTACAATCGCTCAATTCACATTATGGCAATGCTTCTTGTAGGCTTTGGTTTTTTAATGGTTTTTGTGAGAAAGTATGGGCTTTCTGCGATTACGGCGACTTTTTTGTTGGTTTCGACGGCTATTCCGCTCTACATTGTTATTAATAGCACAGAGATGCTTGCACACACACATTCTGAGATTGATGCACTTATCCTTGCAGAGTTTGCTGCTGCGAGTCTTTTGATTGCCGCTGGAGCGGTGCTTGGTCGAGCTAAAATGTGGCAATATATTTTGCTTGGAGTGTTTTTTGTCCCTGTCTACGCACTGAATGAGTGGATTGTTCTTGATGGTGGGTTTGGACTTCTTGCAAAGGGAGCGTTTGCTGATACTGGCGGAAGTATTGTTATTCACGCTTTTGGCGCACTGTTTGGCCTGATGGCGGCAAAGTCACTGACAACAAAAAAAGAATTTAAAGTTGCTATTGAATCAGACGCAACCAGTGACCGTTTTTCACTGCTTGGAAGTATGATTTTGTGGATTTTCTGGCCCAGTTTTTGTGCTGC
>JAGLDR010000166.1 GCA_023145475.1 bacterium | reverse complement strand
GAGGTAATTTCCTATTTTTCTAGATGTGATTGATTATGTGAATAATTCAAGTATAATCACTCGATTTTGATTTTAAAACCCACGAGGTCCGATGTCGTTTCATCTTCAAGCACCATTTCAGCCAGCAGGCGATCAGCCAGGCGCAATAAAAACACTGATAGAACGCTACAAGAACGGTTCAAAGCATGAATTGCTTATGGGTGCGACTGGCTCAGGAAAGACTTTTGTGATGGCACACATCATCAACGAACTGCAGTTGCCGACACTGGTGATGGCACACAACAAGACGCTTGCTGGTCAGCTGTACGGCGAATTTAAACAGTTTTTCCCTGAAGATAAGGTTGGTTATTTTATCTCTTTTTACGACTACTACCAACCAGAAGCGTATATGCCATCAAGTGACACCTATATCGAAAAAGATGCACAAAGAAATGATGACATCGACAGGATGAGACACTTTGCAACGGCAAGCCTGCTTGAATCAAAGGCTTCTATCATCATCGCTTCAGTCAGTTGTATTTATGGAATTGGTAGTCCAGATGCCTATCAAACACTTGCACTCACTGTCGGCGTTGGTCAAGAATTTGCAATCTCAAAATTGACTCGGCGACTAGTTGAAATGCAGTATAAACGGACAAAATTTGATTTAAATCGCGGTACATTTCGTGTGCAGGGCGAAAGTGTTGAGATTTTTCCACCGTATGAAGAGAACGCCGTAATCAAACTGCTCTATTTTGATGACGAAATTGAGGAAATATCGATTGTAACGCCCTTTGAGCAGAAAAAGCTTCGTTCTTTAACAAAAATAACCGTCTATCCCTCTAGCCACTATGTTGCAAAAAAAGAGACGCTTAAGAAGGCGGTAACCTCAATTGAGGCGGAGTTAGAGGACAGGTTGGTTGAGCTTACAAGCCAATCAAAGTTGGTGGAAGAGCAACGGCTTCGAGAACGGGTAACCCAGGATGTTGCGATGATTTCGAATACTGGGTGGTGCTCTGGGATTGAAAACTACAGTCGCTATCTGACTGAAAGAGAGCAAGGCGAGGCTCCACCGACCCTTATGGACTATTTTGGCAAAGATTTTTTGACCATTATTGATGAAAGTCATGCAACAATTCCACAAGTTCACGGAATGTATAAAGGAGATCGCTCTCGCAAGACGGTTTTGGTTGATTATGGCTTCCGACTGCCCAGTGCACTTGACAATAGACCACTTAATTTTGAAGAGTTTGAACAGCGAGCCGATAGACTGCTTTTTGTGAGTGCAACACCGCGCGACTATGAAAAGGAGAAATCGGGAGAGACTGTTGAGCTTATCAACAGACCGACAGGACTTGTTGACCCAGAAATTGAAGTCAAACCAGCGAAAAATGAGATAGAACTGCTCTACGATGAGATTCAAAAAGAGCAAAAACATGGTGGGAAGGTGTTGGTAACCGCCCTTACAAAAAAGATGGCGGAAGATTTAAGTGATTTTCTGATTGAAAGGTCGGTCCGAGCAAAGTATCTGCACAGCGACATTGATGCTATTGACCGTCTGAGAATTGTTATGGAGCTCCGAAAAGATATGTTTGATGTCTTGGTTGGCGTCAACCTCCTTCGAGAGGGACTTGATATCCCTGAAGTGACGCTTGTTGCCATTCTTGATGCCGATAAAGAGGGGTTTTTACGAAACACGACCAGCCTCATTCAAACTATTGGACGAGCCGCACGAAATGTCGATGGACGCGTCATTCTCTTTGCAGATAAGATGACTAATTCAATGAAATTGGCAATAGATGAAACCGATAGACGACGAAACATTCAAAAGGCATATAACAAAAAACATGGCATCACGCCTGTGACTATTTCCCGAAAAAACATTGTTGATATTGACACTCTCATTCCTGGAAAAAAAGAGGGAAAAAGAGGCAAACAGAATAGAAATGAGTTGGTAAAACAGATAAAAGATCTTGAAACAGAGATGAAAAAAGCGTCTCGCGAGTGGAATTTTGAATATGCTGCCGTCATTCGTGATAAAATTATTGAATATAAGGCCGAACTCGGTCCACAAAAAAGGAGATAATATGAAGTTAATACTTGCCTCAGGGTCACCACGCCGAAAAGAGTTGCTCGGCTATTTTAATTTTGATATTACCATTATAAAACCGACAGTTGAAGAAATCTTTAACCCAAATGACTCTCCAGAAGAGGTGGCAAAATATCTCGCAGAACTCAAAAGAGATAGCGTCCTCCAAACACACGGAGATGAAATAGCCCTCCTCGCTGCAGATACAATTGTCGTCCTTGATAGGAAAATTCTAGGCAAGCCACAGGACAGAAAAGATGCAACAAGAATGCTCACTCAGCTGAGCGGCAAAACTCACACCGTCCTTACTGGTGTCGCTATCGCATGGCGGGGAGAGAGAAAAAGTATTGTCGTTGCAACTGAGGTGCAGTTCAAACCACTCTCCTTACAAGAAATCAGTGATTATACCGCCACCGACGAACCGTATGACAAAGCTGGCTCATATGCACTGCAAGGAATAGGGGCATTTATGGTGCAAAAAATTAATGGAAGCCACTCAAATGTTATTGGACTCCCTGTTGCTGAAGTTATCACCCTTTTTCAACAATTCAAACTGCTATCGGGGTTATCAACACGATGAAACACTTTATCTTTTTAACATTTATACTGACTTCACTGCTCTCTGCCGGAGATTTGCCATTTGCGGAAAGACACGAAGACAAGATCGACGCGCTCGCAAAATCGTTAAAATGTTGCTGGACAAAAAAAGAGTTAATGACACTCTTTGCAAACCCTGAGGCACACACGATGGATAAGGCAACAATGTATAATCTTCGCTTTATTCTCACTCCTCGCTCTATCCACAAACAGAAAAAACAGCACTCTGATTTTATTCCAAAGCTGGTCAATGAGAAGACCGTTTTAGAAGGAAAAGAGTTCTTTAAGAAATATGAAAAAACACTCAAATCAGCATTTTGTCGCTATAAAGTCGTGCCACAAGATATTATAGCAGTGCTCAACTGGGAATCAAAACTGGGGAAGATTGTCGGCGATCAGTCACTCGTGAAAATCTTTGTTGGCCAATATTTTCTTGCTACAAAGATTGAAGCACAATTCTTTCGTGAAGGAGTCTATAAACGAGAGGGTGCACTGCCGCGAAGCAAATCACTCAGAAGAATCGAACGACTCAAAAAACGCTCTTTCCGCAATCTTTCCGCACTACTTCGGCAATCAAAAAAGAGAGGATTTGATCCGCTCAGCGTCAAAGGCTCATGGGCGGGAGCTATTGGATTTCCTCAATTTATGCCATCATCAATGCGTTTTGCTGTCGATGGAAACGGTGATGGAGTAATTGATCTGTTTGTGATGGAAGATGCAATTATGTCGGTTGCCTCATTTTTATATGGACACAGTTACATAAAAAGAGGACATAAACATAGTTTCAAACGCTATAATCCCGACGATATGTATGTTCGAGGTGTTACCCTCTATCGAGAGATGGCACAAAAAGCGGGAATTAACGCTAAAGCGTGGAAATGTGTACCAAAATAGCCAGATACCTTTCCATTTCTCAACTTCTTTTTTGTTTATTAAAGATAGAACAAACTCTTAAAATTGTAAACAACTCCTCGTCTCAGGAAACTTTTGACGGTAAAATCACAGATATTTTACATTGTACTCTTGACAGCGCCGTATACAAAATTATAGTACAGCCGACTTTTAGTCTGTGAGTAGCGTCAACAAATTGTTATATGGAGTGCAACAATGAATGTTCTAGTTTTTAACTGTGGAAGTTCTTCTATTAAGTATCAACTTATAGATATGACAAATGAACACC
>JAGLDR010000165.1 GCA_023145475.1 bacterium | reverse complement strand
GGATATGATAGCGGAAATAGTGGGCTTGACTTCTTTGTTGCGTACTGGTTTGGTCGCTACAACAATCTTCTCGACTGACAACAGTTGGGGTCATTTCGGTACATTTTGTAGAAATGTGCCGATTTGACCCCTTCCGTCAAGGAATTATTTTGAAAACTCTTTCATCTCTTCAAGCAGATGCATCAACAACTCTTTGATGGTAAATGTAAGATTATGCTCAGTTGCGGTTGCAATGATTGGTCGTTTTATCTGTGATTCTCGTAAATTATCAAGAACTTGATGAAGCAACTCCATGGAGATTCCTGAGAATATCATCACTTGTGGTACCTCTTTCTCATTGAGTGGTTTCAGAGAATCCGATTCGTTTGATAATACTGCAAGTAGTGTGTGCTCAAGCATTGGTTTGGTGAGGCTGATAAATGAAATTGCCTTCTGTTCTTCTCCGAAAAGATGTTTAATTTCAGTGGTGTCACTGTCATTAAACCCAGAAAGGAGTATCGCTTTTGGTCCGGGGAGTATCCCTGTTTTATCTACTTTTTTCATACTCATGACATCTTCCTCTATTTCATTACTATTTTCTTTGCATCGTTTGGTTTCATCTCGGAATTCAACGCGCGGAGCAGTGTAACCTTCTCTTTTGTCGTCAGTCCACTCTTTTTGACAAGCTCTATTGCGGTGTTATCATTTTCTGCAGGTGGTTTTTCAGCTGGCTCAACAACGACGACAAATTCACCTCGTTCTTTTATCTCTCCGCCGTGCCACTCAAAAACCTCTTCAAACTGTTTGGTCAATTCACGGCAGATAACAACGCGGGCATTGCGTTCTTGCAGGAGTATCAAAAGTGAGGAGATTCGGTGTGGAGCCTCATATAAAACGAGAGGAAACCCCATTCCAAGCAGGGAATCCAGTCTTTTTGCTCTCACTTCACCTTTCGGTGGCAAAAAGCCGCAAAAAAAGAACTCATCTTGTAAAACGCCACTGACTGAGTAGGCGGCAATTGCAGCTGATGGGCCAGGGAGCGGAAGCACCGTAATCCCTGCTTCAAGCGCGCTTCGCACAAGATATTTTCCTGGGTCGCTGACGGCAGGTGTGCCAGCGTCGCTGACGAGAGCTATTCGTTTTCCATCAAGCAGTTGCTCTATAATTGGTTCAAGGTTTTTCTTTTCTGAGAATTTATGATAACTTCTCAGAGGTGTCTTAATTCCCAGTCGTTGACAGAGTCGTGCGGTGTCTCTTGTATCTTCTGCTAAAATCAGATCGACTTGCTGAAGAGTTTCAATCGCTCTTGGTGAAATATCGGACATATTTCCAATAGGTGTTGCGACGATAAAGAGTTGTCCGTTCATACATTCCCCTCTGAATCAAATGCCGCTTCGTAATAATCAATTTCAAAGCTTTTATCTTTCCTTATGACACCGGCAACATCAAATCGAATAAAAACTTTATACTCTTCAATGCCGCTTTTCATCATAAAATAGCGTGCAGCCTTTACGATTCTTCTCATTTTTGGTCGTTTTATCGTTTCAACAGGAGAGCTGTCAGGCCAATACTGATGGTCCCACGCCCGCACCTCAACAAATATGAGCAGGTCATCTTTTTTAGCGATAATATCAATCTCGCCACCACGAACAAAGAAGTTCCGGCGGACAATTTCAAATCCTTTCTTAACGAGCCACTCTGTGACAAATTCCTCACCGTCTCGGCCAAGTTGTTTTCGTTGTTCATCTGTTACTGTCATCTTATCACCGATACTGTTTGAGGTCTCGTGCCAAATCGCGCTGCATATCTTTTTGTTTGATGTCGTGTTTTCTGTTGTAGCCAGTCTTTCCACGAGCAAGACCGATCTCAATCTTTGCCTTACCGTTTCTGAGATAGAGCTCAATAGGAACGATAGTAAAGCCTCGTTCACGAATTTTACTGTCCCATTTCAGGATTTCTCGGCGATGCAAAAGAAGTTTTCGTCTTCGTGAGTCGTCGTGATTCCAGATGTTTCCGGCGGTATATTGTGCAATAAAAAATCCAACAAGATACGCTTCGCCATTCTGAATTTCAATGTAGCTGTCTCTGAAGCTGACCTCTCCCTCGCGGATTGATTTTATTTCAGTCCCCACGAGTTCAATTCCCGCCTCGTAGCGATCTAAAATCTCATAGAGTCTGAATATCTTTTTGTTTCGTGCTATCTTTTTCCGTGTTTCTTCTGCCATCTTGTTTTGTTCCTATATCAAGTAACCAATCTCACGCTTACTATAGTGCGTTTTTCACTGTTTCGCAAACTTCTCGACTGTATGGCGAGAGTTTTATAATTTCTTTGGTATTGAGTTATTCTCCGCATATTTAAGGAGAATAGCGAGTTTATTCTCCGCAAGCGGATTACTTCTTCAAATCTCTATAAAAGTTCTCATGAACCCCAAGAGTGATAAGTATCCGTTTTTGTGGGTCCCATTGATAGGCAAGAAGTGTCTTTTGGTTTACCATTTGGAATTTATAGACCCAAATATCCTTCAAATCACCTTTTTTCTGCACGCCAGCTTCAGGATTTTTTATAATGACTCGAATTGCAGCATCTAAATCTTTTATTTGATTTTTGTTTAGCTTTTTCTTTTTTCTAAGAAAAAGAGGTGTCTGTAAAACTATTATTTTACTCATCGTCAAACTGATATGGTGTTGCTTCCTCAGCAATTACTTGCGCTTTCCCAAGAAGAATCTCTTG
>JAGLDR010000164.1 GCA_023145475.1 bacterium | reverse complement strand
TCGGTATTTTTAGTGGTAAATGGCAGTTGTGGAAAACGACGGTGAGCACTGTTATTCGAGATTGGGAATGTTATTGTAATGAGGAGGGAATTTGTCCGTTTGAGGGGACTGAGCCTCCCAAAATGGATGATTGATGAGTGAACCTTTCTGGTGTATAAATCGGGAGAGTTATGATGGGGCGAGACAAGGCAAAAGATGATAAGCGGAACGGGGGTCAGTTATTCCCTTGAAAGTCAAATAAAGAAAAACGAAAAACGGGGAAAACGGGGTCACGAAAAACGGGGTCAAATTGTCACATTTCTTCAAAATGTACCGAAATTACCCCGTCCCTTTAATTCTCGGGCATCGATTCATGCAGTTCATGTATAAAATACCACTGATCTGGATATTTTTTCACTCTTTTTCCTAAAGAATCAAAGAAGTCTTGAATTATATTCTCAGTTGAAAGGGTGTGAAAATCAATTTCAAAGCGAAATGTTTCGTCACTTGTTCTTATCAGAAAAGGTGTTGCGACAGTCAGCTTTTTATCATTAAATCCTCTCAGTATTTGTGCCATTCCTGAGCCACCCATAACAGTTTTTCCCATCAGAGAGAGAGGGGAGCAGAACTCATTGTTCTCATCAAAGACATTTGAAAGCATTTTTCCGCCAAGCAGTGCGCCGAACATTTCGTGAGGAATGTCAACTGCAGGGTCTGCAATGTTGATGAGGGTTGTCTTTCCGGTTCCATATTTCTCGGTGATGCGGTCAGAGCCATCAACAATCATTGAGCCAACAGGCTCTGGAAACTTTCCAACCATGCTGATGTTAAGATTTCGTGTCATCAAGGTGATTGCCATAAGATAGGAGGCACCAAAGTGACTTTGAGCGAGAAAGATTGCCTTTCCACTTTGCTGTTCTTCTTGTAATCTTTTAACGCCTTCGCCTGTTTCAATGCGGTTTTTTGCAATCCAGACAGCTTCGTATGATTTAGTCAAGATGAACAGTTTTTCATAGTAGTGAATAACGACACCTTTCAAGGCGTCGTCAATTGCGGAAGCAGAGTCATCAAGTCCGATATATCTAATGTTGTTAATAACTTGGTCAACCTCTTTTTGATGGGATTCGTAGTATTTCATTCCCTGATCAATAATAAGTGGTCGACCCATTTTCCATGATTTACTGCCAACAAGTGTAATGTTTTCTCTGGTTGCTAGATGTTTTCCAATACTCATATTATTCTCCAAGAAGGTCGAGAAGTGCCTGTGGAAGTGGTGTGGCATTTCCATTTTCATCCCTAAACTCAGGGTCGCTGTTTATCTGTGTAACGGTTTTTCCTGTACTTGCAAGGGTAATCATTTGATCTAGAATCAGTTTTCCCTCACTTTTTCTGACGGAGAGCGATACGACGATATCCTCTCCAACATGGGTTGAGTTGAGATAACGGATATGAAAGCGTTTGTAAACCCAATGTGTCCATGTTTCACCTTCTGTTCGGTGTGTATGTAGATAGTCAAACAGTGATTGGTGGCTAAATCGTAAGTAGTTGACATGAAAAACAACGCCAAGCAAATCAGAATCTTCGGTATAGATACGAATTGTTGAATCAACAAACTTTGTACGCATTTTTATAGCTAGTTTTGAGTTTTGGAGAGGAGGAAAAAGAGGGGCAAGGGTACAAATATCAGTGATAACATCGGGAATATTGTCAAGTTGTTTTTCTTCATTTAGTTGTACTAAATCAACCATTGCATCAGTGATAATGTGGCCATCTGTATCGGTAATGACTTGATGACAGACTGCTCGTAAATCTGAGCGTTTGTAATATTTTGTATAGAGTGTAATCAAATCGCCGGCATGTAAATTTCCAATACGATTAAGCTCAATTGAATAGACTTGGATGTTAAAGTGGGTGAAAAGTGATTCAAGTCCAGCAATATGGAGAATTTCTTCACCGGCATCTACTCGCCCTCTATCCATAAATCTCAAAATGGTCGTAGTGGGTGCAAGTCTGCCAGAGGCGACATCACGAGGATAGACAAGAATCGACTGTTTGTAGTACGAGTCCATATCGTAAGTTGCTCTCTTTTCTTCTGGCATTTCTTCTTCTACTAGAGGAGCAGAGTGTTGAGATAGAACAGATATTGCTGTCTGCACTCCTGACATAATTGCCCCTTCGTATCCACCACCTGCCCAGGTCCATGCACCGGTAAGGTAGAGGTTTTCAATAGGAGTAATATTACGCAGTCGTTTACTGTTTGACTGTTCAGGAAGCTGTGCTAATCCATAAATTGCACCCTCTGTGTTTCCTGTATATCGCTCCATTGTTCGTGGTGTTGAAAATTCATGAATAACGGCATGCTTCTTGAGTCCAGGGAATCGTTTGTTATATTTATCAAGGAGAATATCTGCTGTTTCTTTCTTCTCTTTTTTATACTCTTCACTGCTCATATCAATCCATCTTTTCCCTTGCGTTACTTCAACAATACTCAGAATACCGCCGTGAGCAGGGTGTGATACGATCGATGAATTTTCATAGCTTGTCATTGCCCAATCAGTATGGGTTATATCATTTTGCAGTGCTTTTTGGTAAGCCATTTCAGGATTAGATTGGTGGTTGAAAAAGAAGGTTGATTCAGGAATGCCGAGTGTAGATGGGTGGCAATCAAGCCCAATATAGGTAACAAAAAAGGAGATAGAGGGCACCATAGCTTTAACGCGATGTCGAAAAATCGGTTTTAGTGCATCTGATGGCAAGAGTTCATCAATAAGATGAAAAGGGGAGGCATTTGAGATAACAATTGGTGCCGTTATTTCTTGTCCATCTGCAAGGGTAACACCGACTGCTTTTTTGTTGCCGTCAAGCATAATAGTTGCTACTTTTGCATCAGTAAAACAGTGTGAACCTGCTTCGGCTAACCGTTCAATCATTGCGTTAGAGAGCGTTGTTCCACCACCTTTTATATCAAAACTTCCTTCAAGAAAATAGCTGTTAAATACACAGACAGCAAAAGTTGATGTTACTCTGTCAGGAGGAAGTCCAATGAGTGTCCAAAATTGTGCTAATAGTGATTTCAGAACAGAATCTTTTATAAATTCAGAGACAATATCCCCAAAAGTACTTTGAATATATTTTGGAACAATTGGGTTTTCTGGTGGATGATAATCCTCTTCTGTCCATGGTTCCATTATCTCTTGTCGCAGTCTGATAAGCAGCTTGAATAGCTCTTCTATCCCTTCTTTCTCGTGAGGAAATATAGAGCTGATAGTCTCTTTGAAACCATCTTTTGTATTGGGAACAGTAAGATTAAATTCGGGAAGTTGTACCGAAAATATCGTCTTTTTTGGTGTTATTTCAAGCTTGCTTAATACACCAAGTGAGTCGAGGATTTTGTAGATAGAGTGTTCTGGGCGTAACCCTCCAATATGGTGTAGAGAGACATCAAACTGATAGTTTTTTCGTTGAAAAGAGTGGGCGTAACCTCCTGTTTGGAAGTGCTGTTCTAAAACAAGAACTTTAAACCCTTTTTTTGAAAGTTCTAGAGCGGTTGTCAGGCCACCCAGACCAGATCCTATAACAATAACATCACTCTTGGTTGGAAGAAGCGAGGGGTTTTTCTTATAGGAGATATATGCGTTTTTCATTAGATTTCGCCTGTTTTGTCAATTATTTGTCTTTTTTAGCAATAGTTTTGAGTGTCATTTTATGAAGAGTAAAAACTGCTTTTCCCTCTTTTTCATAGACCGTAACATCAAATAGCGATGTATCCTCACTCATTGAGTCTGCACGACAGACAACAACAAAATCTCGTGCTGAAGAGCTGTTGTGTACTTCAATTGCCTTGATTTCGTATGGAATGGCCATCACTTCGTATTTCAGCATGCTCCATGAGCTTGCAACTTGCACTGCCATATCAGCAAGAACAGGGTTGAAGACAAAATCTCCATCCATTGGGAATGAAGCAGACGAATCACGAGTCATTGAGACAAGTGCAAGATAGTCTTTGTTAATTTCTGCAGTTGTACAAATGCCTCTAAATACAGGTCCAGTGCTGAGAGCATCGGAAAAAGTGTCATCAAGGTAGGTATAAAAGGAGACTTCATTTCCACTCTTTTCAAGATGCGTAACATCTTTGGCTGCAAAAGTTGGGCGTTTTGACAGTTTGGTTGGCAACTCTTTGGCAAGACTGCACGATGAGAAACTGAGGTTTTCAAGTGCTTTTTCTGGCAGGTCAGGGTGGTCAGCGGGAAGTGTGAAAAGACGATCTCCTTGCTTGAGGATTTCAACATCAAATTTTTCGCCACGAATCGTAAGCGTTCGCCTGAATGATATGTCTATTGCAATCATTCCTTCTTGTATAGCTTTTTCAGCAAACATCTCAGAGATGAATGTTCCTGGAATAACTGGTTGGTTTTTGACAATATGTTGCATTAAAAAGGCATCTCTTTTTGGAATAAAAGAGACGATATCACTCTTGTCATCAACAAAATGTCTTATCGCTTGCGCTGGCTGCGGAAAGGGAAGGATTCGATAGCTTCCTGCGAGAGCAGCGCCTCTGTTGAAGACGGCAACTCTATGATATTGAATAGCACTGATTGCAGTAAGAAAGAAGTGTACACCACTTTTTACATCAATGGGGATAAGTCCACCTTCACGAAACCGTTTCGCCTCTGCATCAGAGACCATTCCTGTGCCACTCCACGCTGTCCATTCGATGACGGTAGCATGAATATGAGGAAACTCATTTTTGAGAAGGAGAGCCATCTCTGCAAGAAGATCATTTGCTAGTGCATAGTCAGTCTGACCAAAGTTTCCAAACAGTCCAGCAATTGAGCCGAATCCTGCAAAGAGTTTTATTTTTTTCCAATCAAGAACTTTATAGAGTGTAATCAGAGGGGTTAATTTTGTCTCAACGGTTTTAACAATGTCCGCATCATTCATATCAACAAGCTTTTTAGAGTGTTGAATGCCTGCGCCATGTACTACGCCTGCAGGAGTAACACCATCGGTTGCAAGTTTTTTGAGGAGAGCGGTCAGTTTCTCACTATCAGAAACATCACATACTTCATATTGATATGAGATGCCTTCTGCATCTAATTTTGCAAGATTTCTGTTGATTTCCCAAATGCTTTTAAGTTTGTTTGCCTCTTTTCGGGCCTCTTTCAGAGGGATTCTTTTCTCTTTTACAAGAGAGATTTCCAATGTTTTCAGTGAGGCTGTAAGATTGTGTGGGTCAAGTGCAATCTTTGCTATTGTTGCAGCTGCGGGGAGTGTCGTTCTTCCTGTTAATATAAGATGACACTCTGTCTTCTGAGCGAGTGCAAAGACAGATTCAAAGACGACTCCTCGTGCGCCACCAGTAACAAAGAGAGCATCTCCTTTGTCTAAAGGAAAGGGGCGTGGATCGGGCTCCGCAACAATGGCAATTGCTGGTTTGATGAACTGTCCATTGATTGTTGAAATTTCTACGGAGTCTATCAAAAGCTCACTATGCTTTTTGATAAGTGTGTTGTAGTCTCCTTTTGCGTCAGTTATCAATTGAAAACGACAGTTTGTAATCTCTTTTTGGAGACTTTTGAAAAATCCGGTGGGAAATGATGCAAAAAATTGTCTCTTCTTTTGTGGGATTTCATCAAAGGCACTATTCATCATAATTGGCACGATTACTCTCGTTTTATGGAAATCGAGAAGTGTTGCAGTACGACGGAAAAAGCCAGCCATCTTTGTGATTGATTTTTGGAAATCACCAAATTTAGTAGATTCCATCAGTGAAAGATGATCAAGATAGACAATGGTATCAACTGATTCTATCAGCTCTTTAAGAGTATCATCACCCATTCGTTGTACAGAACTAATGCGTTTGAGAGAGAGATGAACATCTTTTTTACTGAAATAGGAACGCAAAGATTCATGATTTTTGGTATCTTCAACAATCATAAGCAATGATTTTGTTGGGAATTCTTTAATATCTTTTTTGGGAATAAATTCCCATGTGCGGGAAAAGAAGTTCCAATCGGTTGGAGTTACACTGATTTCACTTTCTTCGATTTTTTTTTTTGCTTTTGGTGCTTTTGGTTTTGGGGTTTCCTCTTTTGCACCTGCTTCTATCTCGCCAAAGGTGGCAGCAAGACCAAGTATTGTCTTAATAGGCTGCGTTGGTTTTACCGTCTCATCAAGTGAGTATTTTTTAGTAATGATGACCCACAATTCAGCTCTTTGAATCGAGTCAATACCTAAATCTGCTTCTAAATCGACATTAGTCTCAAGCATATCTGCAGGATAGCCAGTCATCTCAACAAGTTCATCTTTAACTCGTTTAATCCACTCTGGTGATG
>JAGLDR010000163.1 GCA_023145475.1 bacterium | reverse complement strand
CAACAGGGGCAGGAGCCTCAGTTGGTTCCGTTGGAGGTGGCGTGTTTCCTGCTTCTATCTCACCAAAGGTGGCAGCAAGACCAAGTATTGTCTTAATAGGCTGCGTTGGTTTTACCGTCTCATCAAGTGAGTATTTCTTAGTAATGATGACCCACAATTCAGCTCTTTGAATTGAGTCAATACCTAAATCTGCCTCTAAATCAACATTCGTCTCAAGCATATCGGCAGGATAGCCCGTCATCTCAACAAGTTCATCTTTCACTCGTTTAATCCACTCTGGTGATGCATTTCCTGATGGTGGTGCAGCCACTGCGAGAGCTGACTCTGTTACAACAGGGGCAGGAGCCTCAGTTGGCTCAGTTGGAGGTGGCGTATTTCCTGCTTCTATCTCACCAAAGGTGGCAGCAAGACCAAGTATTGTCTTAATAGGCTGCGTTGGTTTTACCGTCTCATCAAGTGAGTATTTCTTAGTAATGATGACCCACAATTCAGCTCTCTGAATTGAGTCAATACCTAAATCTGCCTCTAAATCAACATTCGTCTCAAGCATATCGGCAGGATAGCCAGTCATCTCAACAAGTTCATCTTTCACTCGTTTAATCCACTCTGGTGATGCCTCGCCTGATGGTGGTGCAACCACTGCGAGAGCTGACTTTTGAGCAGCAACAGGAGCTATTGTCTCAATTGTTGCCTGAGGGCGTTGATGAAGGACAGGTTTAACTGTCTCTATTTTATGGAGCTCTTTCCACTGTAAAAATTTGGTATGTACCTTTCCTAGTTGTCCTAAAAGTGCTGAGTCGTGATCTCTGAGAAAGTGGAGTAAATCACTTGAAATAAAGTTAGAAAGATTACGCATCTCTCCTTCCGCTTTGAGGTGTCCTGCAGCTGCAAGAAATGCCTTTCCGCGTCTAAATACTTCTACATCGCCAATTTTTGGGTGGAGTGTTGGCACTGCACGGAAGTGGTGATGTTTTAGGATTGATGAAATCATCTTTGTCATTGACCATCCAGGACCAACTTCAAGATAATGTTTAACGCCGTCGTCATAGAGTTTAGTAATCTCTCTTGGCAGATTTAGTGTTGTCACTAACTGACTTGAGAGGTGTTGTGCTAATCCTTCTGATGAGATATGTGACGCATTTATATATTCACCATTTACGGTTGAGAGTATTGGAAAGCGTGGTGTATTGCAGGGAAGCTGTCTGAGTGTCTGTTCAAAACTTGCCTGTGCTGGACGCATATATGGTGAGTGAAATGCTGTCTCAATTGGAAGAACTGTGGCATCTATTCCAAATGCTTCTGCAAGCTCAACAGTTGATTGCACAAGCTCTTTCTCTCCTGCAAATATAAAGCGGCCAGGGGCGTTTACATTGGTAAGATATATTCTTCCTTTCAGTGGTTTAAGAAGAGCGTCTCTCTTCTCTTCAGAACATATGATGCTCATCATTCCAAGTGGCTTATCATTTGCATCTATCGCTATTTGAGCGGCAGCAATGCGCGCTTTTACCACCTTGAATGCAGTCGGAATATCCCAGACACCAGCAAAAGTCAGTGCGGAAATCTCACCAAAACTATGCCCAATAAGCACATGAGGTTTAACACCGAGAGACTCCATAACTTTTGCGACGCCAACTTCAACGGCAAAGAGAGATATTTGAGCACCGGTAAGTGTTGCAAGATTTTGCTTTATTTGCTGACTCTGAGGATCACCATAAATGTGATCAATAAGATTGAAATTTAGTTCACTTTTAGCGAGTGCATCTATCTCATCAAGAATGTCCCTGAAAACAGGGTGTGAATCGTAGAGAAATTTTCCCATTGAGATGTAGTGTGTTCCCTGTCCAGGAAAGCAGAATGCTAGTTTTTCATTCCGGTCACTATTGTCAGCAAGAAAAATGCCCTGTGACTCAAGTGGTTTAAGATTGTGGCCAGCAGAGAAGAACTTTATTGTCTGGTTCAGTTTTGTCTTCAGCTCTTCTTGATTGTTGTATGTCGCTGAGAAGCGGATACTTCCATCACCTTTTGCAATGTGAGATGGAATCTTATCAAGAGTTACTGTGCGACTCAGAATATCAATTAAAGTGCTCTCTTGATCTGCAGAGCAGAGAAAGACACCATTGTCGTATGTTGAATCAGAACGGCGTGAAATTACGGTTGACTTCGGAGGTTCAACAATAGGTGGTGTCGAAGTTTTTACTTTTGTCGCTGCATCATCAAGGGTAATAACAGCAAAATAGTTTGCTCCACCAAGCCCAAGAGAGATGACGCCACCAGCATCTGTTGTATCTGAAAGTGTCGTTGTTTTGAAGACAGGGCAGGCTCTGTTTTTTACATCTTCAATCTCAGGACGAAGATTTTTGAGATTACGGATACCAGGAACTTTGCGGTTTTTCAAAGAGTGAATAACGCTCAACATTGAGGTAGCACCACTGCCGCCATAGATATGACCAACATGTGATTTGATAGCGGTAATGTGGAGTGGCGTATCAGTTGTGCTGCTCCGCAACTCTTTTGCAAGTGATTGTACTTCGACAATATCAGACAGTTTGTTGGCTGAGCCATGAGTGTCAACAACGCCAATGGAATCTGCCGCGACGGTTGATTTATCCATCGTTCTTTTTATTGCTCTTCGTGCTGCTATTTCAGATGGGGCTACCATAGATTTGCTCTCTGCCTCTGATGAGCCATCGACACTATTGATAATAGCAATAATTGTATCGCCATCTTTCTTTGCTTTTTCTACTGTTTTCAGAAGATAATAGACACCACCTTCACCGATGACATAGCCTTTTCCGCTTTCATCAAATGGTCGTGCATCATCTTTTGCAAGTGCTCCAATTGCATTAACACCAGCAGTAAACACATCAGACATTTGACGATTGACACCGCCACTAATCATCATATCTACCTTGTTAAATTGGAGTTGATATATTGCGGGAAGTAGTGCTGCCATACTTGATGAGCAGGCTGAATCAACAACGATATTAGCTCCTTGCAAGTTTAGCTTGTTGGCTATTCTGCCTGAAACAATGTTGCCCATCCATCCAGGAAGAGTATGCTCAGTGATAGGCGGAGAGTCTTTTGTAACCCACTCTTTTGTCTGTGTGATAGCACTCGTTGCTATCGTTGAAGAGAGAGAGTTAAATGAGTCACATGCCTTTACACAGGCAGCATAGTCATCAGTAATCATTGGGTCATATACATCAGGAAAGAAATCATCATGGATAGCACCGACGCTCACACCAATATTTTTGGGTGCTTTATAATCAAAGCCGTGTTTATCGAGCAATTCATCTGCTAAAACGAGAGAGAGAAGCTGTGTTGGAGCAATTTGCGAAATCGCTTTTGGAAGAATTTTATGTCGAAGGGAGTTGAATTTATACTCATCAATAGTTGAGACAACCTCTGTTTCAATTCTCTCATTTTCAGGACCGCGATTTACATGCTGAGTCCAATGTAACTCATCTTTGTTAGCTGGTTTGAATATTTTTTTGCCTTCTGAAATATTGTTCCAGAATGTCTGCTCATCAGTTGCACTTGGCAACTTCATCGAAACGCCGATAATCGCAATATTTCTATCGACAAGCGTCTTTCTTTTGGGTGTTTCGTATGAATCAGCCTTTTCAATAATAAGATGATAGTTACTGCCACCAAAGCCACTAGATGTGATAGCTCCAATCATCTTTCCATCGCTGTTTTGATGCCATTCTTGTAACTTAGTTGGAACGACAAGTCCTTCACTCTTCATTGTTGCTTTTGGAGTCAATCCGCTAAAAAGAGGCATATGAGGAATGGTTTTGTGCATCATTCCTTTTACAACTTTAATCAGTCCAGCAACGCCTGCGGCTGCCTTTAAGTGACCAATTTGATATTTGACACTGCCAAGAAAGAGCGGATCTTTTGGATTGCGACCTTCACTATAGACTGAGGAGATTGCGTCGTATTCATTTGCATCACCAACAATTGTAGATGTTGCATGAGCTTCTAAAAATTGAATGTCGTGTGCCGTAACGCCTGCAATATCAAGAGCACTTCTCAGTGCACGAGCGCGACCTACGACAGATGGCGCGTAAATTGCCTGGCCAGAGCCATCACTTGAGCTTCCATGCCCACGAATAACAGCTTTAATATCATCACCGTCTGCAAGTGCGTCTTCAAGTCGTTTTAGAATGACAACACCGCCACCTTCTCCAATGACTAAGCCATCTGCGGTATGATCAAATGGATTTGATATACCTGAAAAGCTGAGTCCTTCAACTCGACTAAAACCGATATAGATTGCTGGATTGACACCCAAATCAACACCGCCAGTAATGGCAATGCGAGTATCTCCTGCCATCAGTGCAAGACAGCTGACTTCAAGTGCTGAAAAAGATGAAGCACAGGCCGCATCAACCGTCATATTAAATCCTTTGACACCAAAAACTTGTGCCACACGATTTGAAATAGCAGATGGAATCATTCCAGTAGCAGCTGTTGACATATTGAGCGGGTGATGTTTTGCAACTTCTGCATCAAACTCTTTTGATATTTTGTCAAGCAGGCTCGATGAAACTCCTTGCTCTTGTAATTTTATTTTTAACTTATCCATATAACGATTTCTACGGAGATAGGTAGTTGCGTGCGCATACCCATCGACACCGCTGACACCAAGTACGGTGATAGCATCATCAAGCTCTTTTGAGCGAGGTTTAATGCCCGCATCTTTCAGTGCTTCTCGTGTTGATTCAAGAGCAACAAGCTGAGCTGGATCAACCTCTTTCATCGTTTTTGGTGGTAACTTATATTTTGTATAGGGAAACGAGAAATCGTTAATGAAAGCACCTTTCATTGTATATGACTTGTCGTTCGCTCTGGTACCTTCAGAAAAGTATAACTCTTTTCTGAAATATTTTTCAGGCATATCAGTGATGTATGTGTCGCCACTAATAATATTTTTCCAGTATTGTTCAACATTGTTGGCGCCAGGAAAGACCCCTCCCATTCCAATAATAGCTATATCGTACCGTTTCATCTAAATCCCCCGTGATGAAATAACGCAATTGTTTGACTGCAAAGAGTCAGAAAAGTTACATAAAATAGGATAAATCATGCTGACCTTTCTCCTTCTAAAATAAGAGATACAAAGGCACTCCAGGAGAGTCTTTCTCCTGTGTCAGTTGTCTCTCCAATAATTATAGAGTCGATGCCACTTCTTTGTGCCACTTTGCCGTCACTCTCTTGACGGTCACCAATGATGACCATCTCTGCTTCAGAGAGATTGAATCTCTCTTTAAGAATTTCAATAGGACGAGGTGAAGGCTTTAATGCTCCCTCCTCCTCACCCGAAAGTAGTATGTCAAAAATATCATCTTTTATATTCAACGCTGCAAGTCGCTCTTTAATGTGTGAATAATCGGAGAAAAGAGCAGTTTTAATGTTGCGTTTTTTTAACTGTTCAAAGATTTCTGTTAAATGTGGTCGCGGTGTTGCACTCCATTTTATTGCTTGAATAAATGTAGGGTAGAAGCGGTTAAAATACCACTCTTTTACCTCGAGAATCGTCTTGTTCGTTTTGGTTGCGAGTGCAGAGAAATGGGCATCAAGGAGAGACTCTTGATTGTTGAAGTCTGTCTGTCTTAGAATATCAATATGAGAAAGATGAGCGCGAAAGAGAGAGAGAGAGGCGATGTTTTTTAGAGCAAAGAGAAGCTTAAACCGCCTTGTAAGTGGATACAATGTGCCATCAAGGTCAAAAATGACAAGACGATATTTATTCAAAGATATAGTCATTAGACACTCTTCTCTTGTTTTTCTGCATCGTAGGATGCAAATCTTTGTTCAACACGATCGTGCCACATTTGAGCGTATTCATCCGGTGTGCTTTCAACCTTCTCAGAAGGAAAAAATTCTACACTGATGTCGATTCTTCGTTTTCCAAATAGTTTTGCAAGCTGCTTGACGGTGCTTTGTGTTACATCCCACTCAAGTTCTTTGCGGTCTGGAAGATAGTCAATCACGACTCCCTCAACCAACTTATCATATTTTTTTGCAGCAGCAAATGCGGCTGGCTTGAAGGGGAGCCTCTCTTTTTTTGGCCATGCTCTTCCCTCAGGAAAGACAATGATACGATCGCCCTCTTTCAAAATTTTCATAAGATTGATAAGGCTTCGAGTTCCCGATTTCTTATCATTACGATTAACAAAGACATGTCCTTGTTTTACGAGTGCTGAACCAAAATAAAATGGTTTGCTTGCCTCTTCTTTAATAATATAGACGGCAGGAAAAAATGTGGACATAACAGGAATATCAAGAAATCCCATATGATTTGCTACAACCAAATCACCCATTGGTCCACTCCGTTCATTGAGTTGATGGATGCGGATGCCCATAATCCACGCAAGTCCTTTTCCCCATATGGAGATAGCACTAAGAACCCTCTTTTTTTTAAAAAATATCTGAACTGTTCTTACAATAAATATGTGAGCAAATAGTGTCCAACCGAGGATCAAAATTGCTCTGAAAAAAAGTCGTATAATTCCCATATTTTATAAAATACTCATCATCAGTTTCAAAAATCAAAAACCAAACAGTGCGATACTACACCTAAAGAAAGTAAAATTCAAGTAATAATTTGAGTTGTACAATAGCAGTGTTATCAACTGTTATTATTATTTTGACTTATTATTTAATAAAAAGTATAGTATAACAGCTTCTATATTAGAAAATGGAGGGTAGATGTTTGTGCGAAAGTTGTTAGATGACATTGAAAATCATTTGTATACCAATGAGATTATTGTTGTTTATGGGTTTCTTGAGGTCGGGAAGACAACCCTTCTTTCTATGATAAAAGATTCATATCACACAGATAATGTTGCGTTTTTATCGCTGAAAGATAGTCACACAAGAGTGCTGTGTGAGAATGGTGCAGCCGCACTTGTGCGGTTTTTGAAGCAACAAAAAGGGCTCTCTCCGCAGGCTCGATTCTTTCTTTTTTTAGATGATATTTCTTTTGTTTCAAATCCTCTTTCTCTACTTAAACAGCTCTATGAATTGTATCCCTATATAAAGCTTATTGTCTCTAGTTCGATTGCGCTTGATTTTAAACAAGAGCGATTTGCTACACTCTCATCTCATACTGTTTCGTTTCGTCTCTACCCATTTGATTTTGAAGAATTTGTAATGGCAAAAAGGGGTGGCTTGCCAAGCAGAAAAGATATGAAAAAGCCATTTATTCAAAATGAGCTGAGAACAATGTTTGAGGAGTTTGTCCTCTATGGCGGCTTTCCGCGTGTCGTTTCTGAAGATGAAGTTTCAAAGAAAGAGATATACCTTAGAGATTTAATCGGTAGCGTTGTCTATACTCAGGCGAAACATTTTGCAGGGATTAGAGATGCTATGAAGCTCTACCGTTTTTTGGGGATATTATCTTCCTACTCTGCGCAACTTCTTAATGTGCTAGAGTTGGCTCATACGAGCGGAATTTCAAAACAGACAGTTCTTTCCTATCTCTCGTTTTTAGAGGATTCGTTTTTTCTTTTTCTCTTGCCTCCTTTTCACAGAAAGGTTTCGAATGAGCTTTACAAAACCCCTCGCGTCTTTCTTTGTGATAGCGGAATGATGCATCTGCTTCGTTATGATTCCCTTTCTGATAGGATTTCTGAGACGGCATTTAAGACGACAGTTCACGGGAATCTTGTGAAGAATTATGGAGTGGATTTTGTAAGACATTGGCGCACGCAAGATAAAAAAGCCATCGATTTTGTTGTTCTTGGAAAGGGGAAGCCAATTCCTATTATGGTCTCTCTCCATGCAGCTTCAACGAAAGCTACGCCCCTTCGTTATTTTGAACGAGTTTATGCTCCTAAAAAACGAATTTCCATCTCTCTTGATGGTAAGTTACAAGGTCGTTTTCCTGAAGATACAAATTTGATTCGTCCGTGGGAAAATAGAGGTGGAAAGATTATTAGCTAACTCGTTCACATAATAAGTTAAAAAAATTGCATTTTATTTGATGATTCTGTAAAATCCATTGATTGAACATGACAAAATTGTTTTTGTTGTTTGTTATTTGATTACTTTGCTGGAGGCTATTATGAAAGAGTTTATTGAATTTATCTGCAAGCATCTTGTTGACAATCCCGAAGATGTTGATGTAAGTTTCATCGAAGGTAGAACAACAGCCATTATTGAATTGCGTGTTGCAAAACATGATGTTGGTAAGGTTATCGGCAAAAGTGGACGCACAGCAAACGCACTGCGTACACTCTTGAGTGCTGTTGCCTCTCGCCAAAATCAAAAAATTGTTCTTGAAATTGTGGAAGATCGCGACGACGACTAATCCATGGTTTACAAGCGTAGAATTCGTGCGACCGAATTAACAGGACAAGGAAACGACCGGATGAAGTGGTACTATTTAGTAGCGCTTCTTGTTGTTGGTGCTCTTTTTGTCCTTTTTATGGAGCGGTGGCGCAGAGATACTGGAGGCGATCGCTTCCAAAAAGCTGAGGAGTTTTCAAACTACTATCGCGATTTTTTTATTCCCTATCCTAAACGGTATTATATTTTTAAAGAGAAGGTGCCGATGATTGTGCGTGCTCGCAATCTTGGAGCAGACTTTTTTGATAGAGATTTGCCTAACTATATTGCTCAGTCGCAAAATGAGGTCAATGAGATGTTGGCATTTATGGATGCGGTTATGAAAGGATGGGATAAGCAAACAGCAGCCGATGAAAAGCGGAAGAGTGTTTCATTCGCTGGAGATTTGGTGCTGTTCAATCTTTTGAAACAGGGACAATCTATCGCCTCATCAACTCAGTTCAATATTGCAGCAGGCGAAATTCTCAGCTCATGGGATAGAGCATTTCGTCATAGAGATTCGTGGCTTCTTGCACAGGCAAGGGTGAGTGCCGCAATTGCTTTTCTTCTTCCTGATGTCAAACCATCGACATTGGATACTAAGAAGATAGACCGTCTCTTTTCTGAGAAACCTTCAAAGAAAAAGGGGCAAGAAGAGCCGCCACTTTCACAAGAAGAGCTGTTGAAGCAACTTGCTTTGCTTGACTCTGCTCTTGCGAAAAGGGTAAGTGCCGCTGTGCAACAGGATTTGAAAAATGATAAAGAGTTTCAGCAAAGAAGATCAGTTATTGAGCTTCTTGTTACCTCTTTAACAAGGGTTCAGCGAGAGGACTATCTTCCAAATATGGCTCGTCTTCGCCGTTTTATACCATATGCAAAACCTCAGTATATCACACTTGATGACCAAGAGAAGAGTGTGCAAATTGCTAATGATAACACATCAATAAACATTAAACATTTTAAGTATGCACTCTTTTTGCAACAGTTGCGAAAAAAGTTGCCACAAGATTTTGACTATTTGATGTTGCTTGGTGATAGGCACGGTATGTGGCACCTCCCTGAGAAGTTTATTCGTTGGACAATTGGTGTTAATGATCCATTTGCTCTATTAGATAAACAGAGAGGGGCTCTGAAGCTCTATATGGAAGAGGGTGCTTTTTCTATTGTACGAAGAAGAGAAGATTACTTCGCACTCACAGAGAAGAGTGCAACAGCAGAGTTTCAGCAAAAGATTGCCATCGCTAAAGAATCAAAAGAGAGCAATGCAGTACGGAATATTATTCGTGAAATGAGAAAAAAGTATCCTAATACCCACTATCTTGTTGATATGTTGAATCAGGAGGTACGAAGAGTCTACTCCCGTCCTGTTGATTGGCGCACAGGTCTTGAGGCGGAGCAGTATAAATCTGTCGTTGTGATTGATAATAATCCAGTGCTGGCACGAATGTATGGACTTTCGCTTTTTCTTTCGAATAAATCTCAGATAGAGCAGTTTGAAAAAGCATTTCCCAAGAGTGTTTTTGTGATGCTCAACAATGATGATACTCTCTATGTTCCCAAGGTTTCTACCAACTATTTTGTCTCTAATCAGCACCTTGCTGAGCAGGAAGCAGAGCGGAAAAAGAGTGCAGACGCTTTCAAAAACTCGCAAAAAAAGAGATGACAGAGCCGCTCTATGTCAGGTTGAGGCCATCCTCTCTTGATGATGTGGTTGGTCAAAAAAAGGTTGTAAAACTTATCAAGACCTTTTTAGAAAAAGAGTACATTCCTAGTATGATTTTTTATGGTCCATCGGGAACAGGCAAGACAACGCTCGCTCGTATTATTGCAGAGCAATCTAATGCAAAAATATACCATTTCAGTGGTGTTAAAGATAGCGTTACGGCAATTAAGAAGTATCTATCGCAAGATGAAAACACACTCTTTTCACACCAAAAAAAGATGGTTTTTGTAGATGAGCTTCATCGGTTTAATAAGGCACAGCAAGATATATTTTTGCCAATAATTGAAGATGATGGTGTCGTTTTTATCGGTGCAACAACTGAAAATCCCTCGTTTTATGTGAATAATGCTCTGTTGAGTAGGGCGAGAGCCGTCCGATTTGATGCCTTAACGGTTGACGATATTCTGATTACGCTGAGGCGTGCGGTGAAATTACTCGACAACAGTTGCAGTGATGAGTTGCTTGAAAAGATTGCAGCATCCTCTTATGGTGATGTTCGTGTGGCTCTCTCAACACTTGAATCAGCATCCTATATCGCAGAAGATGGTCTGATTGATGAAGCAGATGTTGCTCATTTTTCGCAAAGCACGCCAGGATACGATAAAAAAGATGACTTTCACTACCGAACGACAAGTGCATTTATAAAGAGTCTTCGTGGCTCTGATGCCGATGCTGCACTCTACTATTTGATAAAAATGGTTGATTCGGGGGATGACCCTCTCTTTATTTTGCGAAGACTTTTGATTTTTGCCTCAGAAGATGTCTCAAATGGTGATCCTCACGCATTGATGCTTGCCTCGTCAGCAATACAGGCCTTTGAGCGGGTAGGAATGCCAGAAGGAAAGATTATTTTATCACATTTGGTTACTTATTTGGCCTATGCGCCAAAGAGTAATGCTAGCTACAATGCACTTCACGCCGCTGAAGAGTTCTTTGAGAAATATCCAGAGCTGCCAATTCCCTCTCATCTTATAAACGACACACTTCTTGCACCCAATGAGCAAAAAGAGTCCTATAAATATCCGCACAACTATCCAGAACACTGGGTTGAGCAACGCTATTTTCCTGGAGATGGTAAAGTTCCTGAGTTTTATAAACCAACCACCGTTGGATACGAAGGAAAAATGCGTGATTTTCATAATAAATTGATAAAGAAAAAATAAACCCCTCAGTCGCTTCGCGCCAGCTCCCCTTGAAAATGGGAGCAGTTTGAAGAGTGACCAAAAGAGATGGTCGGGATGACTGGATTTGAACCAGCGACCACTTGACCCCCAGTCAAGTACGCTACCAGACTGCGCTACATCCCGACACAGGGAAAATATAACGGCATTATCCTATAAAGCAAGTATTTAAATAGAGTGTTATTTTGTCTCTTCATGACGAGAAGTGTAGTGAGTGTAGGCGTGTAATATCTCTTCAAGAGTTGGCTCCCACCCTGCTGCTTCACCTGTTTTTATGAGAAATGAATCAATCAACGGTCCGATAATCTTACCTTTTAATCCTTCAATTGAGCGAACGATACGATGTTTTACTAATGCCTCTTTAACAGAGCCAGCGTAGGTAATGACACCCTCCCTCATCACAATGAAATCATCAACGAATTCTACAAGGTCATTGGTGCCAAATACACTGATAATAGCGACTGCTCCATCTCTTGCGACATTATTGAGGAGAATCATAAAGTGTATCTTTTCTTCATCGGTCATATAGTGAAAAGGTTCATCAAAAAGAAGGACAGTTGCTCCACTGAAAAGGGTGAGAGCGTTGATTAAGAAGAGTTTTTCTCTGATTGAAAGTTTGTTGTATGTTTTATTTTCATTAATAATTTTAGGTATATATCCCGCAACAAGTTCGCTGTTGAGTGACGGGTAGAGCAAATCATATTGCTTCACAATGTCTAAAACACGATCAAGTCGCCCAACCCACTGCGGTTTTTCAAGTGCGATGGCTACTTCACCTTTCGGATAACGAATATTTCCTCTATTCGGTTTTAGCACCTTAGCAATAATATGAAAAAGAGTTGTTCGTCCAGAGTGTACCGAACCAGAGAGGAGGGTAACACTGTTGCTTTTAATGCGCAATGAGACCTTATCTAGCAGTGTCGTGTGATACCGTTTTTTGACAATATCTTTAACAATTAGGCCCATCGTTCTCTCCGTGTAATCATAATAAAAGTTACACTTAATGTGGTGATGGCAAATGATAAAAACCATGTGGTCAGCTGTGCGTGTTGATAGAGAGGGCTGAGTGATTGCCAGACGATACGAATAGAGTGAGGCAGAAGACCACTGAGGAAATCAAGCAAAAAGAAGATGACAGGAAGGAGAGTGTTGTTGTTCAAGAAGTGGGCAGACAGAATCGAGAGAGACCAGTAAACAGAAAATTGTGCGACAGCTTTTCCAATCGCAGGAAGGAGCAGTATAGACTCATTTGAAGAGTCTCCAATAGAGACAGCGGTAACAACAAGCAGTATTCCAGTAAACAGCGAAAAGACAGCAAGTTCCCACCTGCGAAAAGGGAGCAGGAGCAGAAGTTTTATTTTGCCTGATGATATATCGAAACCGTAGAGATGCATCGCAAGGATGAGGAGAAATACAGGGCGAATGTTATCAAAGAGAATAATGGCAAGAAAGAGCAGGGGAATCCAGCTTTTGAATGAGCGTTCATAGCGCAAAAATGCTTCAAATTTTCGTCCGATATTCATAATGTTTTCCCTCCGAAAAGGGTCAGCAGATAGGTGATAAATGTCTGTATGTCATTTGGGCCATAGTGGTGTGTCATTGCAGCGATAAGAGAGAAAGCAATGAGTAAGACAGCGATAACAGAGAAGAGAAGAGTTCGTTCAAAATGTCGACCAAAGAAATAGAGAGCACCCGCTTTTGCCAGCATTTGATCAGACCAGCGAGGCAGAAAAAGAGATAGAACAACAAGCAATAATGCTAAGAAAAGATAGATGGTAAGGTTATGGCGTGTAAGAAAAGTTTTCATATAAGCGATCTGTCTATTCAGTCGTGCCTTCTGAAACATCATCGAGAGTTCCAGCAACAACTTTATGTGCTGCGCTGTCATCGTCATCTACATGTGTTCCAGAGGTAAGGAATTTTCGCAGAAGAATAATACTGATGGGGGTTGAGAGGGCAATAAGGAAGTAGAAAATCCACATAATCTCAGGTGATTCAGCGTATGAAAGAGAGCCAGTTTCAATCTTCGCTTTAACGCCATCATAACAGAAGTGCATGAGCAAATATCCTGAAAGAAAACCGTTAAGAGGTTTTGCAATAAATTGTGGAAGTGCGGCAAGGGACATATATGAACCAATCTTCTCTTTCGGTGCAATTAGTGCCGTATATTCCATCAGTCGTGGTGACCAAATAATTTCACCAAGGCTGAATATAACAATCTGTAAAATAATAACAGCCCAGTATGCATCATTATAGCTGGTAATTCCTGGGATTTGCATCAATATTTCTGGCGGAATAGCCATTGGAAGCATTGAGATAGCAGAGACAACGGTACCGACAACAATGAGTGTAACAACATTAAACTTTTTGATGATTGGAGTGGCAATAATCAGTCCGACAACAATAATAGCAGGGTTTGTTGAGTTAAGGATACCATAGGAAACATCAGTAGTCATAACACGCATATAGTATTTAGGCATCAAGAGAAACATATTGGCAAAGCCAAGTTTTGCACCTGTTGTCAAAGTTACAAAGAGTATGAATTTCCAAAAGAGTGATTCACTAAAAACTTCTCTAACCAGTTGAATAAATGACTGTTTCGTTGCAGCTCTTTCAGCAGCTTTGGCCCTCTCTTCTTCAGTCTCTTCTTCCAAATCTTGAAAGTTTTCACCACGAAGGAATATCATTGCAGCAAATGCAAAAATATAGATGACTGAAGCGACATCAAAGATTGCCATGTAGGAGTTAACTTCTCCAAACATGCCACGAACACCTGCAATGAGGAAGCCAGCAAGGACTCCGCCAATATTCATAATAACATAGTACATATTGAAGGCAACAGAGCGCGTCTCTTTGTTGGTGAAGCGTTTCATTGCTGTCATATTGACAGGAACAACAAGAGCTGAACCAAATGAAGCAAGCATAATAACGCCAACGGTTGAGTATTTGAGAATGTCACCTTCAAAGATTAAGGGTGCAACACCCATAAAGAATCGAGAGGCAGCCAGTATTCCAATAGCGATGAGGAAGCTCTTTTTAATACCGATATAATCAGAGACAAAACCGGCAACAAAAATTGAGATGGTAATCATCAGTGTCCATACACCAACAATAGCTCCAGACTGTTCGTCGTTAAATCCGATAGTCGTAGTGAAGTACATCGTAAGAATGGTCGTCATTGCGAAATAGGCAAGAGAGTCAGCGAAAATAGAGAATTGAACAATCCAAAATTCTCGTGTTGCCTGTTTCAACACAGCAAATTCAGAAAAATAATCTTTAAAGACTTTAAACATGTTGCCTCCACTAGCAAAACAATAGTTGCCACATCGTAGAAAGAAGAGCGATGGAAGTCAAGAAGAGAGTAAAATATATTGCAAAAAAAAAGTGGTTTGTTACAATCAACCATCTTGTATTGGAGGTGTAAGTAATGAGATATCTATTGTTATTTGTTTTTTTTCTTTCCGTTATCGTGAGTGGATGCCATGTTGACACCCCTCTTCCCAAAAATGCTGTCATTCTCAAGCAAAACATCTATGTCGATGAGATAGAGAACGGCACACCGCAAACAATCGTGCTTGCAAACGGCAAAGGGGTAACATGGAAGATGCCAAAGACCCTGCATGACGGACAGCTTTTAAAGGTGAGAGATGTGAAGGGAGAGCCTCCATACTATATTAAAATAACAATCATCAAAAGAGAGCCTAAAACAGAAAAAAAGGATAAGAAATAAATGTTTCCTCTCCTTGCTGTTGCAGGCAATATTGCTACAGGAAAGAGTAAGCTCGTCTCTTTTTTTGCCTCACAGTACGGGTTTCATCCTATTTACGCAGACAAGATTGGTCATGAGGTGTTGGAAGAGTCCGATGTTATTGAAAATCTAACAAAGCTTCTTGGGAGTGATATTCTTACCGATGATGGCACAATTAATCGGAAAATAGTAGGACAAAAAGTTTTTGCAGACAAAGGTGTGTTAGAGCAGTTCAATGCGTTGATTCATCCTTTGTTGATTGCTCGCGCACTCTCTCTTATCGAAGATCAACTTATCAAAACCCCTGTTATTTTTGAGGCCGCTATTCTGTTTGAAGCTGGCTGGAATACGCACTTTGATAATATCGTTTTGACAACATGTGAAAAAGATGAACAGATTAAGAGGATTATTGTAAGAGATGGAAGAACAGCCGAGCAGGCTCAGCAGATTTTACTGCGTCAAACAGAAGCAAACATAATAAAAAATCGTGTCCGCTGGGTGATTGATACAACAAAAGGCCCCGATTCATTCTATCCTCAGTTGCATACAATATCTAGCGATTTAGGAGTTATGAAAGTTGAACAATAATCGTACAATTCTATTCGATTGGAATGGCACACTGCTTGATGATGCCGATTTAGCAGTGAGTGTGATGAATGAGCTTCTACACACGAAAAAGATGAAAGAGGTTTCTATCGAGTTTTATAGGGATTTTTTTGATTTTCCTGTGATAAAGTATTATCGACTATTGGGATTTGATACAGAAGAGCGGTGGCAAACAGCATCAAAGAGGTTTGTTCAAGGATATGTTGACCGGATGTTTACGCCTCAACTATTTGGGGGAGTAAAAGAGGGTCTGACGCAGCTGAAAAATGCAGGTTTTAGACTGGGAATTGTTTCAGCAATGGAGCACTCAATGCTTCTTAAGCAGACTGAGTTTTATGGATTGCACAATTTTATTCCTCTCATTCAAGGCATTGAAGATACCAATGGTCACGGAAAACTTCATCTTGCAGAAAAGGTGAGACAGAAGTGGGATATTAATCCACAAAAAACCTGTTATGTGGGCGATACCACCCACGATAGAGATTTTTCTGATGCACTTGGCAGCCGGATTATTCTGAAATCAGGTGGTCACAACTCATTTGAACGCCTTCAACAGAGCGGTGAAGAGGTGGTAAAATCGTTTTCTGAACTTATTAAAAAACTCTAACAAAATAGAATTGCAGAATCGTTAACTTTTAGTTATAATGCCCTCGGATATGATTCTGATAGCGGAGAGTGTTATGAAATTCAAGATTTTTATTTCTGTTTTTATTTTTCTTTTTTTAGTACTTACCATCGGCTATTTTACTGAAAAAACAGCAGGGGACGAGAGTGGTTCTGCTGAAAGTGACATTGATGAGGACGATGATGTCGAAGAGAATGAGCCAAAATCTGATGAGCAGATACCTTCAGAGAAGAGTGCAGTTGCTGCGAGTGTAGTTGACAGCCACGAAGTTGTCGAAACTTCTGATAGTGATGCAAAGCTGACCGTTCTTGATGTAAAACAGATGAGTGATAGTGATTCTCAAAAATCAGCTGATAGCGATGTTGAGACGGCTGATAGCGATCAAGATAGCGCCGCGGAAGTTGCCTGTCTTCCTGAAGATACTCGTTATGTGCAGTGTGACCATGTTGCAGGAAAACTACAAAAACAGAGTTGCAACGATAAAAAAGTGTGGGAAGATGACAATGACTGTTTTGAGAAACCACCAGTTGCTGAGATGGTCTCTCTCTCGTCGGGAAGTTTCTGGATGGGGTCAACAACAACAGAAACAGGAAGGAAAGAGGATGAGGTGCGACATTTTGTGCAACTTTCACAAGGGTATGCACTGGGAAAGTATGAGGTAACGCAAGGGTTGTTCAAGGCTGTTCTTGGCTATAATTCCAGCCATTTTTCACAGTGTGGCAACGAATGTCCTGTTGAAAATATAAGTTACAACGAAGCACTTCACTATGCCAATGAGCTTTCAAAAATTGTGGGTAATACTCCTTGTTTTGACTGTCATGGTAAGGGGGCCTCGGTCGTCTGTACTCTTAAAGAAGAATATAATCATCCGAGTGAATGTTCTGGGTATCGTCTCCCAACTGAGGCTGAATGGGAATTTGCTGTTCGTGCCGGAACCACAACACCACTTTATAATAAGAGAGTTCTTGCAACGGCAAGCGATTCATCGTCAGTTTCACCAATTGCCTGGTTTATGAATAACTCTTCTGTCTCTTATGATGGTGGATATGACTGCCACGAGTGGTTTGATGGTGCAGAAAAGTGTGGAACACAGCCACATGGCAAAAAGGTTGCTAACGATTT
The DNA here is from genome assembly GCA_023145475.1 of bacterium. Taxonomy (GTDB): domain Bacteria; phylum UBP6; class UBA1177; order UBA1177; family JAGLDR01; genus JAGLDR01. The sequence goes on along the minus strand of JAGLDR010000163.1, from coordinate 6,623 downwards.
CGATTTGTATGATATGCTTGGAAATGTCGGCGAGTGGACAATGGACAGCTATCAAAAATATGCAGATGGAACAGAGGATGAGCCACTAGTCAACCCGTTTGTACACGGATCATCTCTTCACACTGTTCGTGGCGGGAGTTGGGCTGATTTGGCAACAAGTTGCCGCAGCGCAGCACGCAGCAACCTCTCCGCATCTAGTAAAAATAATAAAGTGGGCTTTCGTTTAGCAAAAACAGAATAACATTTAATAGGATAGTGTCAGGCCTCAATAGGATGGGGTCATGCTTTAGCTTGACACCGTCGGTCAACGAATAAGGCGGAAATCGATATGATGCGTAACATGTTGAATTTATTGTCAATTCCCCTGACTTTGTTATCCCCCTCAGTCCCCCTTATTAAGGGGGAGGCCGTAGGCAGGGGGATCAGGGTTTGTCTTGCACTGTTCAGTGCGGGCAGATATGGAATCTGTTCCTACGGCATATTATTATTTCTCTTTTCCTGCACCACGACTCCATCTCCACAAATGGATGCCGATATTGTCACTGATACCGATGTAATTGTTGATTATGACAACGATTTATCGACATTTGATAGTGATGGGGATTCCGTAATTTTTCCTGATGGAGATATTTCAAATGATAGTGACACTGCTGAAGAGTGCCTTCCTCCCCTCACTGAAATCACCTTTCCTCTCACCGACAAAGATGGAAATATGACCTTTTGTCGAGAATGTGATACTCCGACAGAGCTTGATCCGCAGTGCATCGCAAATTTGTGGAAAGATTCAAATGAGAGGCTCTGTGTTGATGAACCTGAACATGATTGTTGTGGTTATCCGTGTGAAATGAAAAACCTGAAACCAATGACAAAGAAGTTTATTGAAAACAGCATTTGGGCTCAAGGGATTTCCCATTCAGGATATGCTTTAGATCGATGTGATATTATGATAAACCCAGAGTGGTGGGATAGTGGAGCATATCAGTATAAAAGCTATGCGATAGAAAATGGAAAGGTTGTGTTTGAAGCGAGTAATGTAAAGGTTGATTGGAAAACATATTCACATTTAAGATTACATATGGAGTTTGATATTAATACGCTGCAATATCGAGTTTTGACGGGTAATGCTTTGGATAATATTGCATCCTCTGGTGGCAATGTTCTGTTTTCTTTATATAACACAAAGAATGGACAGGTGGATGCTGCAAAATATCTTATTTATCGAGGTAAGAATGGTAAAATGATAACGGTATACCCAAAGCCTTTTGATGATTTTCCTGGAAATCCCGGAATGAATGATAAGTGGGTGTTTAATTCAATAGCGGAAATACCGCCCAATGGCTATAAATCAATCTATGCCAAAGTTGGAGAGTGGAAGTGGCAGACGATTGAGGGATTAGGTTTTATGTATACAGAATCCCTTGTAGGCAATAAAGTCACCTTTTTTGTTGATGGTTTTAAGGGATATCAATGTGATCTTTCCAAGATGCCAAGAAAATTAGATGATTGTCTCAGAATTGACAGAGAAGGTGAAAATTTACGCAGTCCAATAATGGATTTAAATACTCCTACTAATAATCATATCATCTATTATTCTATCAACAGTAAACCATCTACTTTTGTGCGAGCTGATGTCAGCAAGACTCCATTTGAGTATATAGAGCATCAGTTTATATTACCTGATTATGCTAAACCACTGCTTGGGACACAATTGCAAACATTAAAAGAAAACATATTGCTTTTTGGTGTTATATATGGTGCTAGTTTTGATGATGCAGAAAGGCTGTCGTGTTTTTATCGACTAGATATACAAAAGACATTTTGTACAAAACCAGTTAAATGGACAGAAACATCAGTTGGAGAGCAGACGGACATGGGTTCTTCAGATTTTGAGGGTCACACTCTTATTTGGCAAGATAGCGGTCGTCCTCTTTTAAAGGCGAGAGATATGGAGTGTTATTGTGATTGGAATTCTGAACTTTGCCCGTTTGATGATTATACCCCAAACACTGAGCATCCAAAACGAGATGGTTTTCGAGACGAACGGTGTGAAGATAAGACGAACTGCGATTATACGGATATTCCTTAACGGGAGGGGTCAAACCGTCACATTTCTTCAAAATGTTACGGAATGACCCCGTCCCTTATTCTTTAATCCCTTACGATATTTGATTAAAAACAGAATAACATTTGACAATCAATCTGCAAAGGTGTATAGCAGTAGCGTGCTATGTTTTTTTATAGTTTAAACAAGGAGAAATAAAATGAAAAAAGCAACATTTGAAACAAAAGTTGGACTTGCAGAGATGCTCAAAGGTGGCGTCATTATGGATGTTATGAATGTAGAGCAAGCAAAAATTGCTGAAGAAGCTGGCGCAACAGCTGTTATGGCTCTTGAACGCATCCCATCAGAAATCAGAAAAGAGGGTGGAGTTTCTCGTATGAGCGACCCACAGATGATTATTGATATTCAAAATGCTGTTTCAATTCCTGTTATGGCAAAAGTAAGAATTGGACACCTTGCTGAAGCGCAAATTCTGCAAGAAATTGGTATTGATTTTGTTGATGAGAGTGAAGTTTTGACTCCAGCTGATGAGGCAAACCATATATACAAACATGACTATAAAGTACCATTTGTTTGTGGCTGTAGAAATCTTGGCGAAGCACTTCGCAGAATTGGTGAAGGCGCAGCAATGATTCGTACAAAAGGTGAAGCCGGAACAGGAAATATAGTTGAAGCCGTTCGTCATATGCGTCAAGTTATGAGTGATATCAGACGCATGACACTTTTGACAAGAGATGAGCTTATGGCAGCTGCAAAAGAGTTGGGCGCTCCATTTGAATTAGTTCTTAAAACTGCTGAGCTTGGTGCTTTGCCTGTTCCTAATTTTGCTGCTGGTGGTATTGCAACACCTGCTGATGCTGCACTTATGATGCAACTTGGTGCGCAAGCTGTCTTTGTTGGCAGTGGTATTTTTGCAGCAGATAATCCTGAAGTAAGAGCAGCAGCGATTGTAAAAGCAGTAACTTTTTATAATGATCCTGCAAAACTCGTTGAAGTTTCTCGTGGTCTTGGTAAGGCAATGAGAGGCATTGATATGAATGATATTCCTAAAAACGAACAACTCCAAAACAGAGGATGGTAAACAATGCCAACTGTTGGTATTCTTGCCCTTCAAGGCGATTTTGATGCTCACAATCGTGCTCTCGCACCACTCGATGTCACAACTCTTTTAGTTAAGACGGTCGCTGATTTAGACGCGTGTGATGGATTGATTATTCCTGGTGGTGAGTCGACGACAATGACAAAGTTGATTAATGGATTTGAACTCTATGATGATATTCTCTCTTTTGTTGAATCCCATCCTGTTATGGGAACTTGTGCGGGAATGATAATGTTGTCAAAAGATGCATCAGATAGTCGTGTGAAGCCATTTAAGGTGATTGACTTATCCGTTGATCGCAATGCGTATGGTTCTCAAAAAGAGTCGTTTGAAGCCGATATTACGCTGAGTGAAGAGTTTGAGACGAGCGAGAGACCATTTCGGGCTGTTTTTATACGAGCACCTCGCGTTTCAAGTTGGAATGAGGCAGATATCATACCGCTTGCGTCATACAACGATGTTCCCATTATTTTTAGACAAGGACGAGTGCTTGCACTTTCGTTTCATCCTGAGCTGACAGACGACAGCCGGATTCATAGCTATTTTGTTGATATGATACGCGAGTCGTTAGTGCGCTAAAGGCCTCAGTCGGATTTTTTTTTAGATTTTCATAACAAAAAATTTACAACACCTATCTGACAAAGTATGATGCCTCGGTTTATTGAACTGTTGACCTATTGGAGGATGATATGCAGTATGATTTTTTAGACACATTAGGAATTAAAGAGATTAATTACGGTGCAACAAATGGTGCATCAAATGGTTGGATGAAAACAACAGGTGCAGAGCTTGTCAGCTACAGCCCAATTGATGGCAAACCAATTGCCACTGTTATTCAGGCAACAACAGAAGAGTACAACACAATTGTTGAGCAAGCTCTTGAGGCTTTTAAGAAATGGCGTTTGAAGCCAGCACCACTGAGAGGCGAGATTGTGCGTCAAATTGGTGAAGCATTGAGACAATACAAATCAGAGCTTGGTGCTTTAGTTACTCTTGAAATGGGTAAAATCAGGGCAGAAGGCGAAGGCGAAGTTCAAGAGATGATTGATATTGCAGACTTTGCAGTTGGTCAAAGCAGAATGTTGTACGGACTTACTATTCCAAGTGAAAGACCGTCACACAAAATGATGGAACAGTGGCACCCACTTGGTATTTGTGGTATTATTACTGCCTTTAACTTTCCTGTTGCTGTGTGGAGTTGGAATTCACTTCTCGCTGCTGTTGCTGGTGATGTTAACTTGCTTAAACCAAGTTCAAAGGCACCTTTAACTGCAGTTGCAATTCACAATATTATTGCTCCAATCGTTGATAAACATGATATCGCAGGCGTTTTTAACCTTGTTATTGGAAGTGGTCGCGAAGTTGGTGAAGCACTTATTAATGATAAAAGAGTTCCTCTGATTTCTGCAACCGGTTCAACAAGAATGGGAAAAAGAATTGGTGGAATCGTTGGTAAGAGATTGGGTAAAGCGATTCTTGAGCTTGGCGGAAACAATGCAATTATCATCACAGAAGATGCTGATTTGGATATGGCAATTCGTGCGACACTGTTTGGTGCCGTTGGAACAGCAGGCCAAAGATGTACCTCAACTCGTAGAATTATCATCCAGAAATCAATCAAAAAGCTCTTTCTTGATAGATTGGTTGCAGCATATAAGCAAGTTAAAATTGGCAACCCACTTGACTCTGAAACATTGATGGGACCAATGATTGACGCAGGTGCTCTTGAAGATATGATGAATGCAATTAAAAAGGCAAAAAGCGAAGGCGGAACATTGCTGACAGGTGGCGAAAAGACGAGTGTTGCCGGCATCGATGGTGGATTCTATGTTACTCCTGCAATTATGGAAGTAAAAAACCACTACGAAATCGTTCAAGATGAGACATTTGCTCCACTTCTTTATATCATTGAATATGATACTTTTGAAGAAGCAATAGCGTTGCACAACGATGTTCCTCAAGGTTTGAGTAGTGCAATTTTCACAAGCGATGTTCACAAAGAGCATATCTTTCTCAGCCAAGCAGGCAGTGACTGTGGTATTGCTAATATCAATATCGGTACAAGTGGTGCTGAGATTGGTGGAGCATTTGGTGGCGAAAAAGAGACTGGTGGCGGAAGAGAGTCAGGTAGTGATTCTTGGAAAGCGTATATGCGCCGTCAAACTAATACAATCAATTATGGAACGAGTTTGCCTTTGGCTCAGGGTATTTCCTTCGATGTCTCCGACTGAGAGTTTTGATTCATTTCTTTCTTCTCAGGAGGACGGGGTAATTTCGTTACATTTTGAAGAAATGTGACGATTTGACCCTCTCCGCTCGAGGAGCCATCTAAAAACAATTGCTATTTTTTACTTTTTTGTTAGATTATGCTGACTGAATTGATGAATGTAGGAAGGATATTTTAATGTTAGATAAAATTAGGAATTTCTCAATAATCGCTCATATTGATCACGGTAAATCGACCCTTGCAGACCGTATACTTGGTTTGACGGGGACACTTGCAGATCGTGAGAAGTCAGACCAGTTTCTTGATGATATGGAGCTTGAGAAAGAGCGCGGAATTACGATTAAAGCGCGAGCTGTAACAGTTACGCATACCTTTAAAGGCATAGAGTATATGCTCAATTTGATTGATACTCCTGGGCATGTTGATTTTTCCTATGAGGTTTCACGCTCTTTATCAGCCTGTGAAGGTGCCTTATTAGTGGTCGATGCCTCACAGGGCGTTGAGGCGCAAAGCGTTGCTAACTGCTATACCGCTATTGATCTTGATTTAGAAGTTGTCCCTGTTCTGAACAAAATAGACTTACCCGCAGCCGATGTAGACCGTGTTAGCACTGAAATTGAAGAAGTTATTGGTATCGACGCAACGGATGCTATTCATGTCAGTGCTAAAACGGGCATTGGCATTGAGGACTTATTAGAACAGTTAGTTGAACGTATTCCGCCCCCTAAAGGCGACCCTGAAGCACCGCTTAAAGCGCTTATTATTGACTCATGGTTCGATAGTTACTTGGGTGTTGTCTCCTTAGTACGGATCAAACAGGGACAGCTGCGTAAAAAACAGAAAATTAAAGCAATGTCTACTGGGATGAGCTTTCAAGTGGATCGTGTGGGAGTTTATACACCTAAACCTGTTGATCGTGACACCTTAGAAATTGGGGAGGTTGGTTTTGTTATTGCAGGCATTAAAGATATTGATGCGGCAAAAGTGGGTGATACCATTACTGACCTTAAAAATTCAGCTAAAACAGCCTTAGATGGATTTAAAGAAGTTCAGCCACGCGTTTTTGCAGGTGTTTTTCCTGTTAATGCAGAAGATTTTGAAAATCTACGTGAAGCATTGGATAAATTACACTTAAACGATGCTTCATTAAATTATGAGCCAGAAACGTCACAAGCATTAGGTTTTGGTTTTCGCTGTGGTTTCCTGGGGATGCTGCATATGGAAATCATTCAGGA
>JAGLDR010000162.1 GCA_023145475.1 bacterium | reverse complement strand
GGGCATGTTGATTTTTCCTATGAAGTTTCTCGTGCGCTCACCTCGTGTGAGGGTGCTCTGCTTGTTGTCGATGCGACACAAGGTGTTGAGGCACAGACACTTGCAAATGTCTATCTTGCGATAGAGAACGATCTTGAGATTATTCCAGTGATTAATAAAATTGATTTACCAAGTGCCGATGTTGAAAAGGTAAAAGAGGAGATTGAAGAGATTATTGGTATCGATGCCTCTGATGCTCTTTTGGTTTCAGCAAAGACTGGAGTCGGCGTTTTAGATCTTCTTGATGCTCTGATTGAAAGAATTCCACCACCGCCAGAGGATAAAGGTGAGACACAAGCTCTTGTTTTTGACAGTTGGTTTGATCCCTACATGGGTGTTCGCCTTCTGGTTCGTATGTTTGGTGGCTCAATTAAGATTGGAGATATGATTGAACTGATGCATGCAGGCAATCAATATGAGGTTATTGACATCAGCCGTTTTCAACCATTTATTGAACAAATAAAGGATGTTAATAATGGTGAGGTTGCCGTTATAGCAGCAGGGATTAAGACAATTAAAGATGTCAGTATTGGTGAGACAGTAACTCTTGCAAATCAGCCCGCTGCTGCGCCACTTAAAGGTTTTAAACCTATGAAACAGATGGTTTTTTGTGGGATTTTTCCTGTTGAATCATCAAATTATGAAGATTTGAAAAAAGCGATGGAAAAGTTGACGCTTAACGACTCATCTTTTTCGTTTGAGCCAGAAAATTCAACAGCACTTGGCTTTGGATTTCGGTGTGGTTTTCTTGGAATGTTGCACCTTGATATCAGTCGTGAACGACTTGAGCGAGAGTTTGATTTAGAGCTGATTACAACGGCACCATCTGTTGCCTATCAGGTTGTGCTTAATTCAGGGGATGAGATTCAGATAGAAAATCCTGATAAACTACCACCTGTTCAAATGATTCACTATATTAAAGAGCCATTTGTAAACTTGATGATTCATACACCGGCAGAATATATCGGTGGACTTGTCAAACTCTGTCTCGAAAAGAGAGGGAAGCAGACAAATTTAACCTATGCTTCAACTGACAGAGTTATACTTGACTATAAGATGCCGCTGAGTGAGATGGTCTATGATTTTTATGACAGGCTCAAATCTGTCAGTCGTGGGTTTGCTAGCCTTGACTATGAGTTTGCTGACTACGAAAAAAGTTCTCTTGTAAAGATAGATGTGTTGATAAATGGTGATTCTGTCGATGCTTTGAGTGTTATTGCCCACAAAGATTCAGCCTATTTTATTGGTAAACGGTTGGTGCAAAAAATGCGCAAAGTAATTCCTCGTCAGATGTATGAAGTTGCGATTCAAGCGGCAATTGGAAGTCGTATCATTTCGCGTGAGACTGTCAAAGCGTACCGCAAAAATGTCATCGCAAAGTGTTATGGTGGTGATGTCAGCAGAAAACGCAAACTTCTTGAAAAGCAGAAGGCGGGTAAGAAACGGATGAAACAGATTGGAAGTGTTGAAATTCCGCAAGAGGCTTTTTTGGTTGTTCTTGATAATTCAGACGATTAAATATTTCAGACAAATAAATATTCTAAATTTCGACTATTTCTGTTGACTTTAACACCGCTTATTGTTACTATCATCAACTGGATTTTTGATAGGAGTTATTGATGTCAAAGCTTACTTTTCAGGATATGATTATTCGTTTAGAGCAGTTTTTTATGAGTCGTGGTGCAGTCTTAATGCAGCCTCACGATTTGGAGATGGGGGCGGGAACTTTTCATCCTGCTACTTTTTTCTATGCACTGGATCCGCGCAATATCAGCTCAGTTTATGTGCAGCCTTCTCGCCGTCCGACGGATGGCCGATATGGTGAAAGCCCCAACAGAATGCAACGGTTTTATCAGTTGCAAGCGTTGATTAAACCGAGTCCAGATGGTGCGCAAGAGCTCTATCTTGACAGTCTCAGAGCGATAGGAATTGATCCAAAAGAGCACGATATTCGATTTGTAGAAGATGATTGGGAGTCACCGACACTTGGTGCGTGGGGGCTTGGCTGGGAGGTCTGGATTGATGGTATGGAAATCAGCCAGTTCACCTATTTTCAGCAAATTGGCGGGATTGATTTGCATCCAGTGCCACTTGAGCTGACCTATGGTCTTGAACGAATTGCGATGTATCTGCAAGATGTTGATAATGTGTATGATTTGAAGTGGAATGACACCGTAACATACGGCGATATTCATCAGCAAGATGAGCGGGAATTCAGCCAGTTTAATTTTAAAGAAGCTGACAAGTCTGACTTTTTCCAACTATTTGATATGTTTGAGAAACAGAGTCAATCTTTGCTTGATAAAGAGCTGCCAAGGCCGGCGTATGAGTTTTGTATAAAGGCCTCGCACGCGTTTAATATTCTTGATGCGCGAAGTGCGATTTCTGTAACAGAAAGGCAACGATATATATCTCGTATTCGGACGCTTTCATGTGCGGCAGCTGAACTCTATCTATCATCGTTTTCTAAAGGAGAATAAGATGGTTAAAATGCTTTTTGAAATAGGATACGAAGAGTTTCCACCCTCTTTTGTTGAACCAACGGCCGATTTTTTGGCCAATTCAATAGAGAAGATGTTGGACGAGGAGCGGTTGGCATGTCACGATGTTGTTGCGTATAGCACCTCATCTCGGATTGCTGTTTTGCTTGATGGTCTGCCTGACGGACAACCTGACTTGAAAGAGAAGGTAACAGGAGCGCCAAAAAGAATTGCACTTGGTGAAGATGGAAAGCTGACAAAGGCTGGCGAGGCTTTTGTACGGAAAAACGGTCTGTCTGACTATTTTTTTGAAGATTCGAAAAAAGGTGAAGTGATTGCAGGGTGGAAAGAGGAGGAGGGTGGCACTCTTGAAGAGATTCTCACCGAAATTATAGACACTGTGCTGCTGAAAATTCCTTTTAAAAAGAGTATGCGATGGGGAGAGAACGAGTTTGTTTTTGCCCGTCCAATTCGTTGGATGTTGCTTATGCTTGATGACAAACCAGTTGAGCACTTGTTTCAGAATATCCCCTTTTCAAAAACCTCATTTGGTCACCGTTTTCTCTCTCCTGAAGGGGTAACGGTCGATTTTGATACCTATAAGTCTGTGATGGAAGAAAAAAGCGTCATTGTAGA
>JAGLDR010000161.1 GCA_023145475.1 bacterium | reverse complement strand
CTAGTGGCGACACCGCATGCCAAGACAAATGTATGGGAATGTCAGATAATGCAAATATGGATGAATATGACGCTGTTGTCACCTGCATTATTAACAAATGTGATAGCAAATTTGACTCTGTCTGTATTAACGCACAGTGTAGTGCAGAGTGGAGCACCTGTTTTGGACACCACGATGAAGGAGGCTACCCAACAGTAGGAGATAGCTGTCAAAAAGCAGGCGATATCGGATTTAATGTTCAATATTACGACACAAATTGGAATTTCCATCAATTTGCCGATTTTTATCAAAAGAAAAAAGTAATCCTCTTTGTTGTTAGTGCAACATCATGCCCAAATTGCAAACAAGAGGCACAAGATATGGCGGGGATTATTGCCGATGTTGGTGAAGAGAATATTGGTGTTCTTGAGGTGATTTTAGATGATGGCGTTTTTGCTGATATGGATGTTCTTATCAACTGGGATACATCATACGGTGGACACCATACTGGCGCACCATCGAACAGATTGAAAGCTATGGCCTATCTTCCTGGCACTGGCTCAATCAACACTCCCCTCAACTTCTATATTGATGGAGATACAATGCAAATAATAAAGGTGGTTGAAGGATATGACGCGGCCTCTATTAAAGATGATTTACAAGGAATTATTGATAACTGAAATTAGTCTAAAGTCTCAACAGTTGTCTGAGACGCCGTTGCTTCAACAATTTTCTCTCTGAAATCATTAACACTCTCAACAGGAATGTTGACACCAAGGACGACCCCATCAACTTTGTAGTTTCGAGATACGATATCACCTTCTTCTGTCTGTTCAATGGTATGTGTTACAATGCTTATCTGTTTGAATGGGACGGTAAGGGTACAGAGCTGTTTTGGAATCACTATTTTGCGATTTACAACTTCAACCACTCCCTTCGCCGATGCAGAGTAGGCACGAAGAAGCCCACCTGTTCCGAGTTTTGTTCCGCCATAATAGCGCACTGATGCAACAAGAATGTTAAACAGTTCTGAGCCTTTAACGGTGTTGTATATAGGAAGGCCTGCTGTGCCGTTCGGCTCCCCGTCATCGCTGTATCTAAATGCTGTCTCATCTCCATTTCCAAGTCGCCATGCAAAACAGACATGTGTTGAGTTGTAGTGCTCTTTTCTGAGTTTTTTGAGTGCTTCCTCAGCATCTTCTGACGAAGAAACAGGTGTCAGATAGGAGATAAACCGAGAGCCTTTTTCTTTGATTTCGATAGGGCCGGCAGGTGCCGCTGGAACGGTGTATCTTTTCACTTTACTATCTCCACAATCTCTTGTTCCACCTCTCCGGTAAAGTGTCTGATTTTCTCTTTTTCACCCATCACAAGTAGTTTGTCTCCAAGTTGTAATAGTGTGTTTGGTGTGGGGAAGAGTGCCTCTCTGCCATTAACACTTTGTGCTTCGCTTGCCTTGTGTATTAGTAAGATTTCAAGTCCGTATTTTGCTCTCAGATTGAGCTCTTGAATGCTTTTGCCAATCCAATATGCTTTTATATAGATTTCGCCCATATAGATATTGTCAAGAATCTCAATACTCCGGTTGTCTCCTACAGCTGACACAATTGATTCAAATCCATCTGAAAGCTCTCTGTCAAAAAGTTGTTTGTTATAGCTGTCCATTATTGAGGCACGAGAGATGATTCCAACAAATTTTTGCTCTTTTTCGTTGTTGACGACTGCGATAATATTGCATTTAGTTTTCCCAAAAAGGTGCATGACAACATCAAGTGTATCGGTTGGAACGACAAAAGGAATACCGCTATTCATAATATCAATTGCAGAGATAAGAGGAGTAACATCAGGAGAGAGAGGGAGCAGCTTTCGAATGTTATCAAACTCAATATTACCCGCATATCGTCCCTTTTCATCAACCACAATCAGTGCTGGTGTTGAATTTGAGAGAAAAGTAGTCAGAATTGAGGCAATATTATCCGATGTGTGAACAACCTTAACATCAACGGTAATCGTCTCTTCCACCATTTTCTCTTTAAGGATGTTGGCGTTTTTCTGTTTTGGTTTTTTAAACCCGCGCCGTTTTAATTGATCTTGATATATTGAATGAGGATAAATCCATGATGAGAGTAAAAAAGCGATGACACTGCTGAGCATTAGTGCAGGAATAATGCGATAGTTATTTGTCATCTCAAATACCAATAAGATAGCAGTAATTGGTGCGTGAGCAACTGCTGCGAAGAGTGCCCCCATTCCAACAAGTGCATAGGCTCCAGATGTTGCTGTTGCAAAGTGTGCAATATTCTCTGTCAGTTTTCCCCATATCGCCCCCAGTGTTGCACCAATTATGAGCGATGGCAAAAAGATGCCACCTGAGCCGCCTGAGCTGATGGTCAGAGGAGTAGCGATTATTTTAGCAACGAGAAGAAAAATCATAAGAGAGAGAGAGAGCCGCCCCCACATAATATGGCGCATTATCTCAGTGTCTACAGTGAGTATCTGTGGCACCATCAAGGCAATAAGACCAACAAAAAGACCACCAAGGGCAGGGCGTAACAACTTTGGAAGTGGCGTATTGTCAAAGAAGCTGTCCATTATTACAAAAAGTCTCATAAAAATGACGGCAACAAGTGCAATAATAATACCCATCAAGGCGTACGAGAGCAGTTCCCACGATGTTTCCATCGAAAATGACGGCATAGAAAAGAGCAGTAAATCACCCATATAATGCCGAGATATAACAGTTGCGATAACTGACGATATGACAACGGAGGCCATTCCTGCAACCTTCAGTTCAATCATCAATACTTCAATAGCAAACAGGACACCACCCATCGGAGCATTAAATGTCGCGGCAATTGCAGCCGAAGCTCCACACGCCACAAATGTTCGTGTATGACGGGCAGGAAGTCGAAAAATTTGAGCTAAAAAAGAGCCAATTGTAGCGCCGATGTGAACGACGGGGCCTTGTCTCCCTGCTGAACCACCAGAGCCGATAGTAAAAGAGACAGCAAGTACCTTCAAAGGAATAATTCGCCACGGCAATACTCCACCGCGATTCTGGATTGCATTGATAACATGAGGGATTCCACTACCCTCTACCTCACGAGAGAGATAGGTAGAGATAATGCCGACAAAGAGGCCTCCAACAACGGGCATTGCCAGTCGCCACGCCCACGGAATAGAGAGGAGTGTCTCAAAAGAGGTGCCGTGATGAAGATAAAAAAGATCACGAGATGCAAGAAGAAGATGCCGAAATCCGATAACGGTATAGGCTGTCAAGACTCCAATAACAATGGCTACGCCGACAAGCCAAGCTCGCTCAGAATCGCCTTTACCGAGCCTCATTTTGCAGGGTCTCCGAAGAGATTAAGTTGGTCGTATGCCCTCTCAATTTCAACAGATATTTTTGCAGGAAAGAGAGGAAGCCACGCCTCACTTTTATCGCCTGAAATGATGACTTTTTCTAAAATAGAAAACTCTCTTATTGTCTTGATATTATCTCTGTCAGCCATGAGAGGTATTCTGTCAGCTAAAATGAGCAGTTGAATCGGATTCTCAAAGGGTACAAACTCTGATTGTGGGTGGCTAAAATAAAAAAATTCTTTATTGATGAGCAGATTAAATCCACCACCTGATTCATGGGGGAAAAACTCAAACGAGAAGGGTCCACTTGCAATTGTTGCCGGTGGAGCAACGGTCATAAAGGTACGAATATGCATCGAATCCGCGACATCTTTTGTTGTAATTCGAAGTGAGGATGGATATCTCGTTGCGACAGCTGATATTTTTGTGATAATTTGAATGTCTTTTCTTGTTTTTCCTGGTTGATCAATCGCAAGATGGCGACCATCAAGAAGGAGGCTCGAAATGTTTTTCAGAGAGATTTTTCCCATATTACAACCGCTCTCTAATATAGTCTAAAAAGGCATCTCTAAACTTCCATGTTGGTGTAAATCTTTTGGCAGGGAAATTGTTGACAACAAAGGTGAAAAGATAGAGTTTTCCCTCTTTTCCATACATGAATCCAGAGAGAGCGGTAACACCTGTCAAAGTTCCTGTTTTTGCTCTAACATTGCCATGCATTGCAGCTGTTCCCCACCTTTTTAGAGTGCCATCTTCACCCATTACGGGGAGTGATGCAACAAAATCAATGTATCGATTCTTTTGACTTGTTATGTGGGTGAGAAGAGCTATAAAGAAGTGTGGGGTAATAAGATTTTTTCCATTTCCAAGACCAGAGCCATTGATGATATTAACGGGACTGAGAAGAGTGTTTTTTGCGTATTCTTGCAATACTTTAACCCCTTTCTTTGCCTCACCCTTGAAAATGACACCGAGTAAAAAGACCAGCGAATCCGCCATCATATTTGATGAGTTTAAATTCATGATACGGAGGATTTCTCGCAAAGGTCGCCCTTGATGTCTTACCACAATTTTTGAAGAAAAGAGCTCCATCGACAGCGACTCAAAAAGGATAGGAGTCTTCTCTTTTTCACCCATTTTCATCAGTAAAGCTGAGACATACCGAAGAGCAGGGTGGGCAATACGGCGAGAGACAGAGACTCCTTTTCTGCGTTTCGTTCCCAAACTTCCTTTGACTATAACCACTGTTTTCGACTCTTTTGCAGTCGTTCCTACAATCAATCTGTTTTCACCATCTGCAGTTCCACGAGCACTGTTTACAAGGACAATATGAGGTTCAGACGCGGAGAGCGTAACGGTAGCGAGCTTCCCAGCTTCCGTTGCTTTTACCGAAATGTCGAGTGCATTCATCTCTAGAGAAAGGGGTGATAAAAAGGCGAGATAGGCATTGTCTCCTGAGCCACCGCCAGGGATAGGATAGGCACCACGAGGACCAAACATCGTGTTGTCAACCACCACTTTTTTTATGTTTTTAACCCCTTTTGCGTGTAATTCATAGGCAATCTGATCAATTTCAGCATAGGTAACGGAGGGATCTCCTCCAGCTTTTATTGAAAGTGTACCGGTTGTTTTGTCAAAGTGAAAAAGGGTAACAAATCGGAATCCACCACCCAAATAGTGCAGTGTCGCCGCTGTTGTGAGCAGTTTTAAGTTCGAAGCGTAACTGAACTTTTTGTCATAGTTATGGCTGAGAATCAACTTCTTTTCTGACACATCATAGACGGCCACCCCAACATCGTTTTTGGTGACTGGCTTAAAATGACCTGCAAGCGATAGTGACGGGAGATTCACCCAAGAGAACAGTAAGAGGATAGCAAGGAGATAGTATCTCATGATTCACTATTTTCAGGATTGTGCTCTATCACATCTTCATCAATCTTTAGCTGTTCCTCATCAAATATCTTTTCCACTATTTCTAGAACATGAACTTTTATGGTTTTATAGAGGATTTTGGCAAAAAGCGGTGTTGAGTCACTGTCAATGGCACTGTCAATCTTTATCATTACATTTTTTAATGACTCCTTGCGTGCTTTCAGCTGCTTATCAGCTTCAATCGTGTTATTGACCTTTTTTATCCCGTTGACAATCTCCTCTTTGAGTGCTTCAACTTGTTCTGGTTTTAGAAATTTTGAAAAGAAAGCGTTATATTTTGTGTTCACCATTATTCTCCAGAGAATTGCATAAATCCATCCAACTTAAATTGACGGATGTTTTGAAGTAAGGGGTCAAGTTCTACAAGGTTTCCATGATCTAACGCCCACTGATACGAGACCTCTTTCAGTAGCCCGATAATAGAATAAGCCAAGAGTTGTGCGTTAATTGTTTTTGGGATTTCTTCTGATTTTTTGAGCAAAAGCAACGCTCCTTCTATATAGTTTACGAGTGTTGCATAGAAGTGAATCAGTTGATTGTCAAACTCAGAATCCAACCCGACAGCCTCACTCGCAACGATACGAGTTAAATCTTTATTTTTTATAATGACCTCAATAAAGGCACGGACATTTTTGTTGAATTGTGGTTTCAGTGGTTGATCAGAGTGGAATTTTGTGATGGCACTCAGCATATCGGAAATATACTGTTTAATCAGCGTATCAAAGATATCTCTCTTGTTGTCAAAATAGAGATAGAGAGTCCCTCTTGCGATATTCGCTTTTTTACAAATATCACTGATTGAGGTTGCATGATAGCCCTTTTTCGCAAATACTTTGCCAGAAACTAAGAGCAACTGCTCCTGCCTGCTGTGCCGCTTTGTTGTCCTCATGCCCACTCCTATCTGAAAAGTCTTTTGACAAAATTCAAGCCCACTATACTAAAGGGAGGCGAACTCGTCAACCGTTCTATAGAAAATAGTATGCGGCAGCAGAGAGAGCGAGGCCAAAGATAAGGCCCGTTGTAAAAATGGAGAGCCCGTTTGTTGGTTTTGATGAGGGTGATGGACGGAAAAGATTTGATATATCAATTTTCATAAGTTTTCCCTGTTCCATATCTAAAAGGTAGAGTGGAAATTCAGAGAAAATCAAACTATATTCAATAAGTTGTCTTCGTGTTGCCCCATGTTTCGGATTTGGGGCTTGTCTGCCACTTTTGACCTCAATAACGCGGCGTTCTCCATCTTTTTCTGCAATAATATCAGGAGTAACGAAGTAGTCGAGCCTACTTCCATCAACTTTTATAAATGATTCTCTTCTTGCTTGAGTATCAATGATTTTGTATCCCCACTTTTTCAGAAGTTTCTCTGCATTCTTTTCTGCATTTTTACCGGACTTTGTTCTCTTTCTTGCTCTGTAAGACCGGAGGAATGCCGCTATTTTAAGGGCGATGACAAAACCTATGATGAGCGCTACGATGAGAGCTAAAGATATCATCAATATTGTTGGGTTTTCAGTGAAAATATTTGGCATAAGATACTCCTTATAATGAGGTGAGAGGAGGGGTCAAATCGCCACACAGGCAGTGAGGAGAAATGACCCCGTTCCTACAAAATTTCATCGTCGTGCATTTATCCGTTTTGTTAGCCAAATATGACTCTTTTTTGCACGACTTTTTACAATTTCATTGATATGAATCCCATGCTTTTGGATGAAGGCCTCAATCACAATTTGAACACCCTCAGCGTTATACCAATCTCTTGTTTCATAGG
>JAGLDR010000160.1 GCA_023145475.1 bacterium | reverse complement strand
TCAGGCGATGAGTCATCAATTATCAAAATATCAACATTTGGTACGACTTTATGAATAGCGTCTAGGATGTGTGGCATATTCTCAATCTCATTATAGGTTGGAATAGCAATTGCTGTCTTTTCTCTTCTCATTTTATCTCTCCAAAAGTGCGTGTGCTGCGTTTTTATGTGCAGATAGTTCTGCATCTCCCATCATTCGAGCCAACTCTATGATTCGCTCACTCTCTTCTAACTGGCTAATTGTTGCCGTTATCGCTGTTTCATTTGCTGATTTTCTCACCACAAAATGGCTTCTTCCTTTTGCAGCCGTTTGTGGCAGGTGTGTAACGACAACTATCTGATTTAGCTCAGCATTCTTACGAAGATTCTGAGCAGCTTTCGCGGCTGTCTCACCACCAATATTACTATCAATTTCATCAAAAAGAATAATCTTTCCACTATCATTATCTAACAATTTCAGCACCAGTAAAAGTCGCGAGAGCTCACCACCAGAAAGTGTTGAGATTGGCTCAAGTGTGCTGCCACCAACTGTGTTTACTAAGAAACGAATATCTGAGAGTCCATACTCATCACATACCTCTCGTTTCTCTACTGAGACGGCAAACTGCACCCCTTGCATACCAAGTTCTATCAATCGAGTCTCTATCGTTTTTGAGAGAGTCTTTGCCGCTGTTTTGCGTTTCTCATGGAGCCAATCGCCCTCTTCCTCAAGAGTAATATAGAGTGATTTCGCCTCTTTTGTTAGTTTATCAACTCTATCTGGAATAAGGTATAACTCCCTTATTTCATTATTCATATTCTTAAGAAGCTCAAGAAGTTCGCCACTCTCTTTTAGGCGATGCTTTCCAAAAAGATTATTAAGAGTGTCGAGGCGACTACGCATCGCGTCAACATCCTCGTCGTCGTCGTCGTCATCGTGAGATGTCGAAATCGCAACTGTGCGATGAAGGTCAGAAACTTCAATTGCTAAAGATTCAACTCTTTCAAACAGTTCACTCTCTTTTGTGAGGCTTACAAGCTCTTCTGCATCATCTTGTGCTGATGAAAGCAGTGTTTCTGCCTCTAAAAGTTGTTTTTCAAGGCTATTTCTTAATCGAGATATATGTTGACCGTTTTCAAGAAGAAAAAGTTTTTCATTTAACTCTTGCTCTTCATTGAGTGTTGGATCAACCTTTTCTATCTCTTCAATCTGAAACTCAATAAAATCTCTTTTGCCTGGATCATCTTGCTGTTTTAATTTTTCAATCTCAGAAATGATTGCTTTCCAACGGTGAAAAAGTTCTTGGTAATGGGGCAATTCTAATTTTGAAAGAGCCTCTCTATCGACAATACTAATTTGATACTCTCGCTTGCTTAATTCTCTGTTTTCAAACTGAGAACTTATCTCAAGATGAGAGGACATAAGGAGGTGAAGAGTGGTTAATGCAACAGGTGTGTCATTAATAAAAGCAGAGCCTTTATCCCCAATTGTCCGCCGAATAACGGTGCGAAAATCGTCAGCTTGAAATATCGACAGTCTTTTGAGCTCATTTATCACTGCTTCGTCTTCATCTTTGTTGAGTGCAACAACTGCGGAAATCTCTGCTGTCTTACTCCACCGTCCAATGATTTTGTGTGAAGCACGCTCTCCTCTGAGCAGTTTCATAGCAGAAACAAAGAGTGATTTTCCACTCCCCGTTTCGCCTGTTACCACACTCATTCCTGCGTCAAGTGATATTGTTGCTTGATGAATAATCAGAAAGTTTTTTAGAAATATTTGTTCAATTTTCACTCTGTCACCTCAAGAGAATCAACTCCACCAACTTCCCATTTTTCACCATTTTTAAGGGTAATTAGAAGTGCATTTGCCGTTTTGAGTGATGATACAATATCTGAAATATTTGAACTGTTTTTAGTATGCCCAAATGTTGTTATCTCAAATATATCTCCATTTTTGACAAGAGCAGCACTAATCCAGACTCTTCTTCGCTTGTTGTGAGGAGGCCAGACTGAAATGGTCGTGTGAGTAATAATTGGAATGCTCCCTTTTGGCGCTCTTCCCATAAGACGAACAATCAAAATCATAAGCAGTGTCAACAGCAGTACAGGCAGAAGAATCGTAAGATAGTTAAGAAGCGAAAAAGGTGAAGGAGAAGTAATATAAAACCATGTAGAGAAAGAGAGAAATATCAATGAAATCAATATGATGTACTTTTCAACAGCTACCATC
The DNA here is from genome assembly GCA_023145475.1 of bacterium. Taxonomy (GTDB): domain Bacteria; phylum UBP6; class UBA1177; order UBA1177; family JAGLDR01; genus JAGLDR01. Next base: position 8,339 of record JAGLDR010000160.1, on the reverse strand, counting down.
AATCTCCCCGCTCTTTTCTAAAATCAAAAAAGGAGGTAAGGGTGAAAAAGCTTCCAGTAACAAGAAGTCTCACCCCTTTTGTCTCTGCTTCTGATAGTGCTTTCTCAAATGCCATTTTATTATTTTCTGTTTTGATGTAGAGCTTTTCTATCTCAGTTGGCATCACCATTTCGATATCGTGAGGTGTTGCACCTCGTCCATCGTTATCGAGCTCAAGAAGATAGAGCGATTCAACAGTGTCACTAAATGGCATGAGCGCACTCTTTATATCCTTATCTCTCATTGCTCCATAAATCATCACTGGTTTTTTTTGTTCATAACTTTTAACAAAAGAGGCAAGCTCAACCATTGCTGGTGGATTGTGCGCAACATCAAGAATTATAAAATCATTAATGATTTCATATCTTCCTGGTATTTTAAGTGCTGATAAATCAGTTGTTGCGTTGCTCCCTTCACACTGAACAATTGCCGATGAGGCAAGTTTCATATTCTCTTTTTGAACACTACTCAAAGGAGAGTGAGGATAGGCTTCTGGATCAACAAATGGAAAACATACCATCGCAGCCCCTGCTTTGAAAGCATCTTTCTCAAGCAACTGTTTAATATCATCTTCAAGAAGCTCTGAGAGAAAAAGGGTGTCGCCTCGTTTTACTATGCCACCCTTCTCTGCGGCAATTTTTTGAAGGGTGTCACCAAGAATGCGTGTATGGTCAAGCCCAACGCTTGTAATGATATCACACTTTCTACTTGGCAGGACATTTGTGGCATCTAAACGACCACCTAATCCCACTTCAAACACCACTCTCGTTGCACCTTTTTCAACAAAATAGAGCCACGCAAGGAGAAAAGTAACTTCAAAGAAACTCAAATCATCAGCTATCGAAACTTGTCTGTTCAATTCGCCAAAAAGACGCTCTAAATCACTGTCTGAAATCTGGTCTCCGTTAAATAGAATGCGTTCATTATATTCTTGAATGTGTGGGGAAACAAAGGTGCCAACACGATGTCCGCCCTTTTCTAATAGATGCGATAGAGCGTAAACTACACTCCCTTTTCCATTTGTTCCTGCAACATGATATACAAAAAAAGATGCATCAACACTTTGAAGTTCTGCAAACGCTTCTTTAATGCGTCCAAGCCCCAGCTTCATACCGCCTCTTCGTGAAAACAGCTCTTCTAAAAATGGTTTCATTTTTGATTTTCACTCCACTGTTTACAATATTCAGATGCCGTAACAAATTGGAATCCCTGCTCTTTCAGCGTCTTTAGCATTGAGGAAAAGGCTTCTTCTTTATGTTGAACTGATTTTTTCAAATCTGGTTGGAGAGACAAAAGTGGTTGGAGTAGATCATCATCTAAGATATCGGCGGCATCAATAGCGTGAGCTTCAAAGTGAAAGTACTCCTTTTTGGCGGCTCTTTTCAGAAGATGGTTAAAAAAGAGTCGAGGGAAGACAATCAGTGCTGTGCCAAGCATCGGCCAGCCAAAGAGACCAACAGTGGTAATAGGAAGAAGAGCAAGAGCACTCTTTTTGTGATAAGATGGGGTCCGTTTTGTGAATGCTTCAGAAAAAGATGAGATAATACTTTTTGATTTTTTACCCAAAAGTGCCTTTAGATGAATCAAACTCCACTTTGCAAGATAGTAAAATGGCGATGGGAACGCACTCGCGTCATACGAAAAGCCACTCTCTTGTAAAATGGTATACAGCTCCGGTGTCATACTATATCCTGGGGCTCTAAAGCCCACTGGACGACTGCCGGTTATCTGTTCGATTTCTTTGGAGTTTTTATTTAAATCATCTTTAATTAAATCATTAGAAAGCGTGGTCAACCTGTAGTCGTGAGTAAACGAGTGGGAGGCAATCTCGTGGCCATTTTGTGCGGCTTGAGCAATAACAGCCTTTTCTGCGTCTCCTAACTCCCCTGTTGTTACAAAAAGAGTGGCCTTAACATCAAAATTTGAAAGCCAGTGCAACATTCGAGGAAGTGCCGTAACAAGCAGAGTATCTTGAGTAACTGCTGGCCGTTCTAAACCATGGATATCATAATAACACAGTAGTGGGTCAACATCTATGGTGAAAAGTGCTTGTTTTGTCATTAGCGATTTTTCACTCTGATATTCCAAAAGAGATAGAGAAGGTTTGATATAACTTTAGGAACTCTATTGAGAAGCCGAATTGAAGGGGCACGCTTTTCATCAAGAGATATTGGTATCTCGGTGATTTCAATGCCGAATCGCTCAGCTCTAATTACAAATTCACTTGCAAATATATCTTTTCCAACCATACATTTATCTAATACAGGAAGCAGTGGCTCACGCAAAAAGGATTTAACACCGTGGGTGTCTGTCCCCTTAAAACCGAGAAAAACTTTAAGAAGCATATTCAGAACAAAGGTAGCAAACCGTCTTTTAATGGGACGCATATCTTTTGCACCTTCTGCCCTCTTTGAACCTACTATCATCTCAGTTTCGCTCTCTGAAAAGAGTTTAAGGGCAGCTTTATAGTAGTCTAAAAGTAATAAATCTATCTCATCACAAACAACGATTTCACCTTTTGCTCGCAAAATACCAGCTTTCAGTGCCATTCCATAATCGGGATCGGGGTGGTGGAAAATCGAGACATTATTGAACTGTTTGCTCAGCTCTTCGCCTTTTTTAATTGTATCATCTTTGCTACCATTCTCAGCCAAAATAATCTCAAAAGAGAATGTGTCATCAAACTGAGACATCTCAGAAATAAAGGTAGTTATTGCTTTTTCTACTATATTTGCTTCGTTGTAGACAGGAATTACAACAGAGACCAATCTCTTTGCCATCAATGACTCCACTCTTAAATTAAATTCTTAAATTTGGCGATATCTTTTGCTTCGCCTAAAACAATCAGTTTACTTCCAAGTGGCAATACAAGCGTTGCTGATGGATTGTATTCAAACCGACCATCAGAAAAGGCAACCGCCATTATTAACACTCTGGTTTTATTCCTAAAATCACTCTCTTCAAGCGATTTATTAACGCAATCCATATCTTTTGTAACATCAATTTCATCAATTCTTAAGTTTTTCTCTTGATCTCTGAGCATAATATCTAAAAAGGTGGTAACAGTTGGTCGCAAAACCTCACTAGCAAGGCGCATTCCACCAATTGCCGCGGGACTAATGACCTTCCATGCACCCGCTTTATAGAGCTTTGTTGCATTCTTCTCAAGGACACATTTTGTAGCGACACGAATATTGCCATTAAGCGCACGAGCAGTTACTAAAACAAAGAGATTATCTTTATCTTGCGGAAGTGCTAAAATCATTCCTGCAGCCTTATCAATATAGGCCTCTTTCAAAGTCTCTTCATCACTGGCGTCACCTGATATTACTGGCACTTTCTCACCTAAATCGGCTGCAACAATATCCATAATATTTGGACGAATATCAATAATAACGAGCGGATGATATGTTGTTAGAATCTCTTTTGCAACATGTTTCCCCATCTCTCCATAACCACAGAGAATATAGTGGTTTTTTATCTCTTTCATCTTTTTCTTTCTCCTGCGCAAACGGATATATCTTCTGAATTGTCCTGTTACAAAGAGTTCTGAAAGGATTGAAACAAAATAGACGAGCAGTCCGTATCCCCATACAATAACAAGAATAGAGAAGAGTCTCGCTCCTGTTGACATCTCGAATATTTCGCCATATCCAACGGTGGTAATTGAAATCATTGTCATATAGAAACAGTCAAAGAGTGACCACTCTCCACCGCCAATAAAATAGTAGATAAATGTGGATAATACGACAAAACCAGCAGTAAGCAACATCACATGAGTGAGTTTGTTAAATGGCACTCTGTCACTTCTACGCTTGTTTAACAAGTAGTTATCTCCACAATGATATTACAGCTTCAACAAAAGCACCAATCCACTCAACATTGTAGTTATAAAAAGTCTCGCTCCATCCAGAAACAGCCATGATGACTGCGACTAAAAGGGCGACAATAACGATGATGAGCAATTTTCTCCACACAACAGATGCCTCACAGATGTTTTATATAATCTACTGCATTTCTGAACAGTTGCAACCCCATTCCCTCTTCAGGAAGATCATTTTCTCGTGTCCAGTGCGGATGCTGAGTTTTTGAAATATAAACTTCGGGGTGTGGCATCATGCCTAACACTGTTCCAGCTTGGTTAGTGATAGCAGCAATAGCGTTAATACTTCCATTTGGATTTGCGGGATACTCTTGCGTTGGATTACCATCAGTCGTTGTATAGCGAAAGGCGACCATTCCACTCTTTTCGAGACGATTAATCTCTTCAGAATTTGCCATAAATTTTCCTTCACCATGCCGAACAGCAATGGGTAAAACAGCAATATTCTTGAGAAATGGAGATTTGTTCGAAACTTCTTTTGTTATGGTAACCCACCGATCTTCATATCGATTTGAATCATTATGAACCAAAGTTACCGATTGATCATTAAAAGCGTGCGAAATTTTACCACCAGGCAAAAGCCCCATTTTGACCATAACTTGGAAACCATTACAGATGCCAAGTACCAGTTTTTTATCAGCAATGAACTTCGCCAACTTTTCACCCAGCTCCATCTTTATTTTTATTCCGAGTACACGCCCAGAAGAGATGTGATCTCCAAAACTAAAACCGCCAGGAAAGACGACAATACCATAATCGTCCATCGAAACATCGCCCTCAATCACACGATTGATATGCACAGTCTCGACAGTGTCAGCTCCAGCCATTTCAAAGGCCCAGCCTGTTTCCACATCACAGTTAATCCCGTATCCTCCGAGAACTAAAACACGAACATTTTTCATTATAAAGCTCTCCTTTTACTGCATTTTTGACATGGGAGTTTTCCATGCCGTTTTCATTTCATCAAGAGATAAACTGAGAATCATCTCACCTTTTAACCCTATGATTTTAAAGAGATTTGAAGAGGTAACCTCTCCTAATCGTCCAATTGGCAGACCAGCCATAATCTGTTCAAACTGCTCGCTCATACCCTCTTTAACGGTAACAACTATGCGTCCATTACTCTCACTAAAGAGTGCGATATCATCTCTATCAATGGCTGCGTCAAGAGGCATAGCACGCAAATCTATCTTCATACCAAATCCACCAGCAAAGGCAGATTCAGCCGCGGCAACAGCAAGTCCTCCATCACTCAAATCGTGAGCAGATGAAATCAAGTTTGCATTGATTGCTTTGTGCAATTTTCTGTAACTGTCCATAAACAGTTCACTATTAACGGTTGGGGCATTTCCTGCAGCCTTTTTGCCATGATAGATGGCATATTCAGAAGCTCCAAGCTCATCAAGAGTTGAGCCAATAAGATAGACAACATCGCCCACTTTTTTCACATCCATTGTTATCATCTTTTCGACATTATCCATCTTTGAGATGAGGGTAAAGAGAAGTGTAGGAGGCACAGAAATCTTATTTTCTCCAGAACCGTAGTCATTTTTCATACTATCTTTGCCTGAGATAAGCGGAATACCATAACTTTTACAAAATTCGTAAAGTGCTTTATTAGAGCGAACCAACTGTGCAAGTTTATGCTTTCCATCTCTGTTTTTCTCAGGATGATAGACAGGATCAGGCCAACAAAAGTTATCAAGGCCACTCATAAAATCAGGATCTGCACCAACAGATACGGCATTTCTGACCGCTTCATCGATAACAGATGCTGTCATGTTATAAGCATCAATATCACTGATAACAGGTCGAAGTCCGTGTGCAACAACAACAGCTGTCAATTTTGTAGGCTCAATTCTGACTACTGCGGCATCACTTGGGCCATCCATATCTTTTCCACAGAATGGTTTCCCTGCACTTCTTCCTTGCACCTCGTGATCATACTGACGAACCCACTCCTCTTTTGATGAGATGTTCAATCGGCCAAGCATATCAAGAAGTGTTATATTAAGATTAACATCACCTTCTGGATGCCACTCTTCTCGTTCTTTAGGATCCCAGACAGCGTGCAATTGATAGGTTGGAAGTCCATTATGAAGGAAGTCCATACCAATTAATGCAACAGGATTATTGTCGTGAAACACCTCTAAATAACCAGAATCGGTAAAAGTTCCAATATTTGAAATCTCAACTTCATGAATTGCGGCAATCTCAAGAAGTTTTGCATACTCTTTTGGAGGAACGGAGAGAGTCATTCTCTCTTGAGCCTCTGATATGAAAATTTCCCACGGTTGCAAACCTTCATATTTCAAAGGAATGGCTTCAAGATTAAGAATAACACCATTGGTATCAGTCGCCATCTCTCCAACACTGCTTGAAAGCCCGCCAGCGCCATTATCTGTGATTGCGCTAAAGAGACCCAAATCTCTCGCCTCTAAAATGAAGTCAAGCATCCGTTTTTGTACAATAGCATCACCAATCTGAACGGCTGTTACCGGACTGCTCTCATTCAGCTCTTCTGAGCTAAAAGTAGCACCGTGAATACCATCTTTTCCAACTCGTCCACCAGTCATAACCACAAAATCACCAACTAACGCTCGTTTTTTGTGTGACGGGCGACCTGCAACTTTTTTAGGCATTAAACCGCCTGTTCCACAAAAGACCAGAGGTTTTCCAATAAAACGGTTATCAAAAAAGATTGAACCATTAACAACAGGAATGCCACTTTCGTTGCCACCATCTTTAATTCCTTGATGAACTCCACGAAAAATTCGTGCAGGATGCATTAAATTTGCACCAGGAAGCTCTCCACTGTAATAAGGGGAGGCAAAACAGAACATATCGGTATTGAAAATTGGTTTTGCGCCCAAACCAACACCCATTATATCACGATTTACGCCTACAATTCCCGTCAACGCTCCGCCGTATGGATCAAGTGCAGAGGGAGAATTGTGAGTCTCAACTTTCATAGCAAAATAGTGATCATCATCTAGTTCAATAATACCTGCATTGTCGTGAAACACTGATTTTATCCAAGGACGATCGCTTCGCAAATCTTTAGTTACCTGCTTAACAAAAGTCTTGTAAAGTGATTTTATAGACTCTTTCTTGCCTGTTTGAGTCTCTTCATACTCAATGTCTGCGGCAAAGATTTTATGTTTACAATGCTCTGACCATGTCTGTGCTAAAACCTCAACTTCACAGTCAGTGGCATTTGTTGGAAAACCTTTTTTTAGACGCTCTTTTTGAATATCAGTATCTGAGAAGTAGTTTCTAATTGCCTTCATCTCTTCAAGATTGAGAGCGAGTGTTCTACTACGACTCAGTGCAAGCAATTCGTCATCAGAAAGTGCAAGATCAATCTCTTCAACTGTTGGTTGAGAGATAACTTCAACACGAGGAACTGACGAGCCAACTCTTCTTCCGTTATCCCACGATTCTCTGCTGATAACGGTTACTTTTTGAATAAGAGTGTTATGGAGAACATCTTGAGAAATCCGCTGAATTTCATCTTCTGTAATCTCGCCTTCAAGAAGATACTTCCGACTGCTAAACACCCGATCTTCCTGAGCTTTTTCGCCACCTAAAATAGTGCGAACACCCCAGAGTGCAGTCTTGCCTTCATTGTCTGTAACACCAGGAAGAAAACTGACATCAACTAACCAATCCCATGAAAAGAGAGATGCCAGATTTTCACCCGTATCCACCATTTCAACCACAGGATCACTAAAGAGTGCGTGAATTGTCCGTTCTAAATCACGCTCTTTAAATGTCTCAATATCAACCAAGTAACCTTTTAAGACTCGTACATTTTTTACTTTATCTAATCCAAGATCAGTAAAAATACGCCTTTTTGTTGCCAATCCCGCTGGATCTGGAATTGTCTGCTTCAAGGAAACCTCAACACGAAATACCATCATCGCCTCCAAAAAAATCGAGGTTACATTCTAACCGAAATCACTATAACGGATGTACGACAATATGCAATTAAATTGCATGTCGAAAGACGGTGTCATGCCGTTGGACTATTCGTCTGACGACTTGACACCGACGATCAACGAATAAATCGAAAAAATAACAATCTGGTCACAACTAACATTGCACCAGTGAAATCAATATGTTACGGCAAAAACATATGAGTATATAGAATCGATCCCGTTTCGGGGGTAAATATGTCGTCCTGACACTGCTCGCTGCTATTACGCAAGATAACATCAGAACGGGGTCGCATTAGAATGGGGTCGAGTCTACGCATTTACATATCTTTCGATAAAACAACATAACCGCTCCTTGCGACTATGAGAATTTATAATTATTACTTCTCAAAAACAGTCTACTGTAGATCTCATTGATTTCCTTAACGAACTGCTTAGAAATGAAGAAGACCCTATAAAAAACATCTCCTTTATGAACA
>JAGLDR010000016.1 GCA_023145475.1 bacterium | reverse complement strand
TCTGTTGCAACAAATCCCGTTGTATTTACTGCAACAGGCGTTGCCATATCTAGATGGACTTTTATCATATAGGTTGTAAAGGCTCCCGATGGAGTCTCTGTTACCGTCAATATCAGATCAAGATCTGTCTGACCATCGCTGTTGTTATCTTCGATAAGCAGAGAGGAGAAGTCGACAATATATCGACTGTTTATAGCGTCAAAATGAATTGGAACCGTCTTGTTTGACAGGTGAGTGTCGTGAGCAAAAGCGACATATCCATCGACAGCACCTTCGACTTGGAAAACTATTTGATGGTCAGCTTTAAATTGAATTTTGCTCCCTGAATGGGTGTTTGCAGCATCTTCAATGCCAAATCCAATCTCTGCTAACTCAATCTCATCCGTTCCACCATCATCAGCAAGAGGTTTGATATTACATGGAGTGTTTAAAGGAGTGCAAGTTGGGTTGATTACGGTCAGTGTTGGATTGGTTTTATCAACCTCAATATAGCGAATATCTGTTCGAGGTGTTGTGCTGTTAACGGTAATGGTTAGAACATTCTGAGCGAGTGATGTGTCAAGTGTTACGCCATCAAAAAGGGCAACAGATGCACCGTTTCCACCATCAATTGTTGGTACCGTTTGTGGTGCTCCACCGTCAATAACCAGATCAACATTGGTTCCGACAGGTGCGTTTGTCCACACTTCAAAATCGGTATCGCAGTTGTCTCCGCTGCATGAGATGTCTTGGCTGTGTAGCCACGCAGGATTGAGTGTATCTGCACCAAAAAGAGTGTCGCCATCACCTTGTGGATAGTTATATGATTTTCTCAAAGTGAGTGAGGGGGATGGGGAGTCGACAAAAACATCAATTGGGGCAGTTTCACTTTTGTTTGAGGTTGTTGCTTCAACAGAGACAATCAATCTCCACCATCCACCGCTTGTCTTGGTAACAAAACTTTTTGTCTCATCGCCACTTATCCAATCGGAGTAGACAACTGTTACGCGCGCTGTGTCAACAGCGCCACCTTGAGAGAGGATTGGAATGGTTGAGAGCTCATACTTTGTCAGCTGGTTTATATCGGTAAAATTGACAATAATCTCTGCTTGAAACCCTGGTGTTCCAGGCTCTGCGTCAGTGTCAACAGTGTCGCCATCAGAGAGATTTGTGATTTCTGCTTGAGGAGTGATGGTATCTACTAAAAACCAGTCGTTTGGATCATCTCCTAAGATAGATTCATTGCCCGCCTTATCGTGTACTGTTACAATAAAGTCGTGTTGACTGTTTGTCAGATTTGGCAGTGCGCACTCTAGATATGTCGTTCCGTATGTTACGGTTGCAGCAGGCAACTCATCACCAGGTGCATTTTGAATAACGCCCGTGTAATCGTATGTTTTCTGAACGATAGTTGCATCGTTTTCCAACTCTTCATTTGCATCGACACGCAATGTTACACCAGTGAAGTCATCATCGCTGTTGATGGTGCCAAGAGTTGGGTCATCAGCAACTACCAGCAGTTGTGGCTGAAATGAGCCAACAGGTGTGGAAAGAGTCAAAACAGGTGGTTTGGTATCAACAGTAAATGGGTCGAGTGTGGTTGATGCGCTGTTTCCATTGCAATCTTTTGCAACAACGGTAACGCGGTGTTGACTTTCAGAAAAAGAAAGTTTTTCGAAAAGGGCACTGTCTCCGATATTATTTTTATTGATTAATTCGACTTCTCCGCCGCCAATATTGGTGAAGATGGTAACGGTCCGTTTGGTGTCTATTGGTATTTCGGCATCACTCAGTGCAATAGTGAAGTCAGTTTGCATAACACCATCAGGGATAGGATTTAGATTATCGTTTTTGTTTAGATAGCGATCGGTATCTGAAATACCAGTAATGGTTACTTCGCCAATAACAGGTGAATGTATGTCAAAACCAATCGAGCGAACTGTTCTGTTCTCTTTCACATCTGTTGCATCGGTATAGAGCATATCTCCAGAGACAGGGTCTACAAATCGGGCGTAAAATTTATAAGATTCACAACTATCAGGGAGTGTTGCCTGAATCTCAACAAATTCTAATGTGTCATGTGCGCCAGCGGTAACAGCTGTTCCGATAACGGTATCGGTATCATCTCGCACGAGCTCTATTGTCATATCTGAAGCAGAATTCCACAAATTAAAGCGGAAGATGCCACTGCTTTCACCAACAAGAAAAACCTTGCCATTTGATGGGCTATTCCATGCGATACTTGGTTTATCTATGACCACAACGACTGCTTTTGCAACAGAGGTCTTGAGGCCGTTGAGACTTTCCACCTCAATGTTGATGTCATTTAACAGGTAGTTACCTTGTTGGAGACCAATCTGCAAAATATAGGTTTTAGAGGCAGCAGTTGTAATCAAAACAGGAGTGTATCCTGGAGGCTCGTGAAAGCCTGTTACTTTGATTTCAGAGCCAACTTTTGCACCTTCTACGGTAACTACAACATCAATTGCGTAGAGTAAATCATCTGCTATATACTTATCATCTTCTGGGCCGACTAAAACCTGTCCATCGGGGTGAGGAACTGGAGTCGTCCATAAAATTGTTGGTTTTCTCAAATCAACATCCCACTCAAAATGGGCTGAGCCTTCATTTCCTGCTGTGTCACTGGCTCGCACATCAAACGCGTGAGATGAGACAGTGTCATTTGTGCCAAATGTTCCCGCTGCGTAGACAGTCGGTGATGAGCAGGCGTGCCACGACTCACTGTCAGCTTTGCACTCAAAAGCAATAACTGTTTCATCTGCTGAAAAAGCGAATGATGCGCCCGTCTCAATCGTTGGATTGGCAGGGGTCAGTGAAAATGTGATTGTTGGAGGAGTCTTGTCTATATTCCAACTGTACGAGGCTGATGCGTTGTCTCCACCTTCAGATGCGGTAACGGTAAATGTATGGTTGCCATCACTTAACGAGTTATAGTTAAATGGTGATGTGCAAGCAACAGCTGCATCGCTGTCTAACTTGCAGACAAATGTTGCTGCTATGCGTGTTGCAACAAATTCAAATGTTGCGCTATCGAGATTTGTTACGCTGTTAGGTTGAGTGGTGATTGAGACTTCTAACGCCGCGCTGATGGTATATGTCCACTCAATTGAATTGACATGAGGGTCAAGTTGGTCAGTAACGACATCACTTCTATTCCCTGCGTTATCAATGGCAGTAATGACAAAGGTGTGAGCGCCTTCAGAAAGGTCAGCGGTTGTCTGTGGTGATGTGCATGCCGTTGCAACTGCGCCATCAAGCGCACATTCAAATGTGCATGGAGCTGCTTCACCTTCACACGCAAAAACAAACTGAGCTGCGGCAAATCCTGTTACAGATGGAGGTTTGCTTGATACGGTAACTAGTGGTTTTGTCGCATCAATACTCCAACCATGTTGTGCTGGATTTATCTCCTCTTCACCATACGCTGTAGTAGCTTTTACCTTGAAAAGATAGCTACCGTCGTCAAGTGAGCTGTATGATTTTGTCCCTGAATCACAGTCAGTCCAATCCTCTTCAACTGCACCGTCTTTGAGCAATTGGCACTCAAAGGAGCTTTCTGCAATTGATGATTCATAGGTAAATACCATCGTTTTATTTGGAACGATAGCGCCGACAGGATTTGTCGTGAGAATGGTTGTAACAGGCAAGTCTTGCGTTACTATCCAATCAAAAGAGGCAGGGGTAGACTCAACATTAGAGAGTGAATCGGTAGCGCGAACTCTAAACTCGTACGAGCCATTGGTCAAAGAAAAATAGTTTTGAGTTCCTGCTGAGCAGTCGTCCCAACCAGTTGCTGGAACAATTTGAACGCTCTCTTTGAAGAGTTGACATTCAAAAGTTATAGGGCTCTTGTCTGCCATAAAAGCAAAGTGAGCATAGTCAAGATTTGTCGTTTTCGTGGGTGAGAGGGTGATTGATGTTTGTGGTTCACGACTGTCAACTGTCCAGTGGAAAAGTGTCTCTATTCCTTCGTTTCCAGCTGCATCACGAGCCTTTGCATGAAAAATATGAGCAGAAGAGTTAAGGTTTGTCAATGATGCCACAGCTGTTGTGCTCCACCCACTCCACGCTTCACCGTCTACATGGTTATCAAATTCACATGAAACTTCATCAACACACGCCTGTGTAAAATCTAGTGCATTGTTAGGCGTCGCATCACCGTCGGTTAATGAAAGAGAGTTGGTCAAAATTACAACCGGAGCTACCGTATCAATGCGCACCGTTATTTCAGTTGAAAGTTTATCAGTGCCACTACCCGCTGTTTCCGCATGTAAAACAATGCCACTAGCACTGTCGACAGCAGAGATAGCAAAGGTTGCTGCGTTTGAAGTAGAGAGTGGTTGCGCAGGGAGAGCAACACCATCAACAGTAAGAATAACTTGGTCGGCGTCAACAGAATCATGAACAGTTACAACAACTTGGCATTGTAGACCAGCGGTTGCACCATCGGTGTCATCACTGCGGTTAAGCCACATATTATTAAGGATTTCGCCATCTGTTTTTGTGCAAATAGTGGTGAAATCAATACGACTGTCATAGACGACAGAAAAAGTGGCAGTCTCAACAGTTTCATTCCCTGCCTCATCAGTGACGGAGAAAGAGGCAACAGCGCCATCGAGCGGAGTAGACAATGTTGTTGGAATTGTTATTGTTCCAACGGGCCTGCTCTCAGGTCCATCAATTACGGTTTCATTAATAGATGTTGTCATCGTTACTGTTGTTGAGATAGCGTCAGCTGCATCACCTGAGAAAGCAATTTGAATGCCTGGTGTTACATCATCAGTGTCATCAGCTTGAGTGTATATTTGACCGTTTGTTGGATGAGCAATAACAAATGATGGAGCCACCATATCGGCAATGATACCATCTACAACATAGTTTCCAACTGTTGTTGATTGATCATTTATCACTCTGAATATTGCCTTTGTCAAATCAGTCGCGTTGTTACTCGCTTCAAATGGAAGACGGACGGTAACGGATGCAGCATCAAGAGAGCCTATGACCGTATTATATTTGTCTGATGCGTCTGTTTTCCACAATTCGACTAAAATAACAGAGTCCTCAGGGCAGTTCTTGAAATTGGAAAGAACAACATTTTTATCAATTGTGGTATTGTTAGAGAGTTCATCATCTTTCAATCCAAGTAGTTGATTGCTCTTTAAATCAACAGAGAATGTACAGAGTGTACTTTCTGATATATGAAACATAACTTCACTAGAAAATCCATCGGAAGTTGATGAAATCAGGCGAATGTCGGGAGCATGAGGAAATGTCAATATCCCATAATCAATAACATTTTCAGGTGGTGGATTGTAGGCTACCGTAGTGAGTGGTTTTGCATCAAAATCAGGTGTTGCAATTGAAAACGCAGTCTTTTCTAGAAATCCTCGCAAATCAGCTATCAAGTGAAGCTGTATCCCATCAGTGTCTGGGTCAAAATCATCAACAGCAGAGAAAGTTGTCCCATCAAGTGGTCGTTTTTTCTCATCTTTTCCTATATAATAAATTGTATAGTCAACCTCATTATACTGAAGTGAAGTATCGGTTGAGATTTCGGGGTTTTGTTGATAAAAAGCGGTGAGGCGGTCATAGGGATATTTGACAGGAAGATTTACAAATCGAACGATGCCATTTACCGTTTTTGCACTTACAAGTGCCGCCGCGTCCCCTGTTGATTTTGTCCACCGTTTTAGGGAGACAACAGTGCCGTCCGAGACAGGGTTGTTCCCCTGCATCAATCGAACAGTCGCATCGATAGGAGAGTTTGTCTCTCTATCTTCACTAAAGACCGTGAGTGGATCCTGCATATCAACAAAGGCAACAGAGAAGTCAGTTGGTGCCATCGGCTTGCACTCATCACTTTCACTGCAGTAATCCCCCGTTTTGCAATCAGCGTCAATAGAGCACGCCTGCTTCTTCGTTGCACAGGAGCTCGCAACCACTGTCATCATAACCAATAAAACAACCCAAAAAACTCGTTTAAAGTCCATTGTATCCCTCGCTTATCCACTTATATCAAAACCGCCCGTCATTCTAGCACAACAGAGGGTGCAAGTCAATTGAAGATGGTGGTGTGTTCGGAATCTTTTTAACATATTGATTTTTATGAGAATTTAAGTCAGTGTTACTGCTTTTTTGAGCGTTGTGTTGAGTGTGCTAATTCACTTTTTAGCCCATACTTCTCAATTTTGCTATAGAGCGTTGATGGCTTAATATTCAAAAGGGCTGCCGCTCCTTGCTTTCCGTGAACTTTACCGTTTGTTGAGAGCAGAGCGTTTTTAATGGTGTTACGGATAGTGTCATCCAGTGTGCTTCCCGATTTCAGTGATGATGTTTGTGCACTGCTAAAATGATTGTGCGTCAAAGTTGCAACCTCCAAAACAGGAGGCGAGGAGAGGATGCAAGCTCGCTCAATAATATGGCTGAGCTCTCTCACATTTCCTGGCCAATGATATGCAAGCAGTGCGTGCATATCATCCTGTCGAATATTGGTAAACTTCTTTTTTATTGATTTTGAGAATTTTTCCATAAAAAAGAGTGCAAGAAGAGGGATGTCTTCAGCTCGTTGGCGCAGCGGTGGGGAAGTTATCGGAAAGACACTGATTCTGTAATAAAGATCTTTTCTAAAAGCTCCCTTTTCAACCTCTTCTAACAGATTTTTATTGGTAGCCACAATAAGTCGAAAATCACTTGATATATCTTTCTCACTGCCAATTCTTTTGAAGACACCTTCTTGCAAGACTCGTAACAAGTGAACTTGTGTCTCTAATGACATATCCCCAATTTCATCAAGAAATATCGTGCCTCCATCAGCCAACTCAAACAGCCCTTTAGAGCGAGAAACAGCTCCAGTAAATGCACCTCTTTCATGCCCAAACAGTGCGCTAGAAATTAACTCATTTGAAATTGAGGCAACATTTGCGACAACAAAAGGTCCGTTTTTCCTACTGCTGTTTTTGTAGATCTCATGAGCAATCAACTCCTTTCCACTTCCTGTCTCTCCTTGAATGAGGACGGTTGTATCAAGAGGCGCAGCTTTCTCTATTAATTCTTTAAGATGAGAAATCTCTTTTGATGTTCCGATAATATCGCCAAAGGAGCCCGTTTCAGAATGCTTTCTATAGTATAAATTCTCTTTTTCCAGAGTTACCTTCTTATCTTGTAATAATTGCAAAAAATGTATGTTCTCATACACCGTGGTAAAATAGTTACCAATCTTTGCAAAAGAGCCTCTGTTTTTTGCCCAAAAGGAGTGCGTAAGATGAAGAGATTCAAGGCATATGACACCACTCTTCTGTACTTTGTCTGAAAAATAGGGAATAACAACTAGAATAGACTTCTCTCCATTGAATATGCGAGTGTGAATCAGCGTGTCACGAGGCATTTCTAGCTCTCTATCCATCTTATCTCTTACAAATGTAAAGACTTCATCGAGCCACGGCTTGCTTGTTCCTATTTGCGCAAGTACACTATTTTTGTGCGATAAAAATTGAAGGTCAGACTCTATGATTGCACACTTCTCTGCACCGGTGAAGTGAAGGATTTGATTAGCGATATGATTCCAAGGGTCTCTCCCGTTTTCAAAGATTGTGCTGAGGTTATTCATCTCTAAAACGAGTCTTTCCATTCTCTTTATAAACAGCCTGTTATTGGTTGAAACAAGAGCTTTTTGGTCAAAATAAAGAGTCTTTTCTGTAATCTCTTCGGACTCTTTTTTCAGCAGATCTTTTTTATCACAGCTGATTATTTCACACAGAAAATCGATGCTTTTTTTGAGAGATGGCAGCGCACCTGATTTTCTCAATAAACTTATGCCTTTTCTTAATATTTTTGCAATTTTATCATTTTTCTCACCATCTCTCTTCATTTTTCGCGCTTTATATAAATAAGCGACACCTTGCATATGAATGTCAGGCCACGCCAACAGTCTTTTTATCTCGCCATTTAGACTAATTCCTTTTACGGGGGTTCCTCCCTGTATAGCGTGCCACTCGAGGACCTTCATCAATATCTCGCCGTAGTGGTGTGGAAATCCCCCACGCATTCTGTATTTATGCCCCATCTCCAGATATCGCACAACCGCTGCATCGCTTCCATCAGACATAGCAAGTGATGCCTGAGCTATTGTTGCGTGCCACGAAAAGACACTTTCTCTCTTGTTCGATTGCCAGAATTCAAGGTTTCCTTTGCTATAATAGCGTGCTTTTTCTCTATCGCCTTGATCAGCGAAAATGTGAGCTAAATAGGCTCTCGCCGACTCTCGCAAACGCGCATTGTCCATCTGGTCTGCTCGTTCAAGCATCTCAAAAAGAATCGTTACAGATCGGGCGTATTGTCCCGTCATATAGTAACAGAAAGCTATAAGGCCATTGCTCGTGTAGGCCGCCGCGACAATTCTTTGAGAATAGCTATCAAGAGAGGCATAGTCCAACGAATTTATAATAGGATGTAATTCATCCATAAAACTTTCATAATACTGAATCGTCTTTTTCAACTCTCCACGAATGGCCATTCGAAATGTAATGGATTTCATGACAAAAATCATAACTCGATAGTCATCTTGCAGGCTTGCAAGCTCTTTTGCTCTATCAAACAAAGCAAAAGCTTCGCCCTTGTCAGGGAAGAGAGAGACATCTAAACAGGAGTAAAGAATTGCTTGAACTGCGGTCTCTCCATGAGCGACTGCAATTTCAATCCCTCTTTCAAGTGACTCTCTATCAAGAAGAGGAATAACCTGTGCAAATGCAGCAATAGCAAAAGCGCGAACTGCATAAATGTCACCATCTTTGAAGTGTGGTGGAGTGTAGAGCCTTGAGTACGCAACCGCTACATTGTAGGAGTAGAGTGTAAAAGGAGATATGTGGATATACTTTTGAGCAAAAGTTGTTTTATCAAAAAGAAGCTTCCATACAGCGTCATCTGTAATACGCAAAATATCTCCTACAGGAAGTGTCGGAGAGAGCGTGAAAAGAGTTGTTTCATCTCTATTTCCCTTGACCACAAGCTCTGATTTTATCAATAATTCCAGTGTTTCCCATATTTCATCAGCAGGAAAAAGATCCGCCGAAACAATATCATGAATAGTTGCTGAGTTTTCATGCAACGCTATCAATAAAAGAGTCGATTTTTGCTGAAAAGTAAGTTCGTCAATTTTTTGCATTATATTTGCCTCCGCTCTTCCTCTCTTTTAGCATAAAGATATATAAAAAGCAATATTTGTCGGTATTTCGACACAGGGATGGTAATTATCTGACGATATTACGACGATGAAAAATGCAACTCGTTGATATTGCTGACTATATTTCTGGCACGCTTATTGCAATATTACTATCGCGTGTATTGCAGTATTAAATACAGCTAGGAGATTTGTGGGCATGGTAAAAAACTTTTTTTTGGTTAATTCAATTTTTTCCTCTGACGCTGATAGCGTCACTTCAAACAGCGTGCCCACACACGAAGCCAATCAGCTTGGCTCACACACTGACACAACTGCAGATAGTGAATCAAGTTGATTGGTAATAATTTTAATACCCCATTAACGAGGCGACGGTCATGAATGCACGAACAACTGCTCTTTTCTTAATTCTTCTCTCTTTTTTCTCTCTTTTTGGACTGTGGGAGTGGCATTCACTCGTTGGACCTTCTAACACCAAGGCTCTTGCCATATCTTATGATACTGGATCAAAATCAACAGCCATGTTTGCGGGAATGGACAAAGAAATGTCAGGGAACACTGTTGGGAAATGTGCATTTATGATGGATGGTGATTGGTACAACTGTCCGGTAGATCTTGCGCCTCAAAACACAGCCCTGACGGCTGTTCACTTTCGTGATTCCGACAATGTTTTCATCATTCGGTATAAAATGATGGGACTTCCATCACTTCTCACCTTCAATATACATAACACCCTCTCTTTTATAATTCATGACTTTACTATGGATGATAATCTTTCAATGTACAATTTGGAAATCGTCGGAGACACTTTTTGGGCAGGCACAAGAGATGGAGCTGTTCTTATCAGTAACGATGAAGGACAATCATGGGAGAAATTTACAATAACCAGTGATAGCGATGTTGAAATATCTGTTGTTCATTTTGATGATGAGATGCATGGATACGCTGCTGGTGGTTATATTGAAGATGATCCGATAGATGGAAAAATTCTTCATGAGAAAGGTGGTATTTGGGAGACAGAGGATGGTGGAAAAACATGGGATTCTGTTGTAACAAAGCTGGAATTAATGCCCTGGAAAGTTGTTAAGGGAGAGGCGGATGGAAAGTGGTGGATGGTTGCAGACAACGATCAAACATATGCAATGGCGGGAGATCCAATTCGCGTACACCTTTTTTCCAATGATGATTTTGAAAATTATGACTATCATATTCCTACCGCAAACACGGGGAAAAAATTTGGTGGATCACCATACGCTGGTGGAGAATTTACGCGAATAGGAAATCAACTGTGGCTCGGTGGAAGTGCCATGGATAACAGTAATGTCACCTTTATGTCTGAAGATGAAGGTGAAACTTGGACCGAACTCTTTTTTCCGCAAGACCACGGTGTTCCAATTGCTATTTTTGG
>JAGLDR010000159.1 GCA_023145475.1 bacterium | reverse complement strand
AGCATAAATACTTCCTTCTGTATCTGATGTAATGGCAATAAAAGTGTCAGCTTTTTCTGTCCCAAATTGTCTCTTCCACAATACATCTCCCTCTTTGGTGACCAGTGCTATCACCGCATCACTAAACCCAAATGCTCCATCTCTTTCTGAGAAAATGGAAGAAGAAGAGCCAGCGACAATAATATCTTTATTGGAGGCAAGTGAAATAGACATGGCGAAATCCAAGCGATCAGACCCAAGGAGAATATGATTTTTTACAGTGCCATCATTTGCATCAACAATAAAAATTGCCATATCTGTCATATCTTCTTCTTCATACTCTGGATAATTTTCATAGACATTGCCACAAATAATAATTTCGTTAGCCTCTTTGTCATAAATCGTATCTCCAATACGATCCAGATTTTTTCCGCCGAACTGAGTTGTCCAGAGTATATCTCCACCGAGAGTTGCCTTTGAAACAAAGAAGTCAGAAGTATCGTGTGTTGCATCTTGATTTAGATTTCCATTTAAATCCCCATCTGTTAACCCGGAAAAAAAGAGAAATTCACCATCAAAATTCATAGTAAGAGCAAGATCAGCATAAGGTGTTCCCCATTGAAGAGGGTTGTCATTCCACTTCTGCTCAGTTATATTATATTTTTCCAACACAAAATCATAAAATCCATATCGCCGGTCACCAACCATGCCACGAGTGGTGCTTGAAATAAATAGTTCATTTTCTATATATAACAGCGAGTGTGCGCCATCGTATTCAGGAGATCCCCACTGGATAGTGGTACATTTATTCAGTGTAAGATATTCATTATCTATGACAGTTTCTGTCTGTTTGCATTCAAACGGCGATTCGGTTATATCTTGATCTGACACAACATCCTCATCCATGAGACTCACATCTGAATCATTATCTATTGTGTCAACAGTTTTACTGCATGCAATCAATAACAATAGCAATCCGGCAAGAAGAGGAAGAGCCTTTCGGCCCCCCCTCTTTTTTGTGGAAAGTGGTATCTGATTACTCTTTTTCTTGATATCCATACTTTGATTCATTGAATTCCACCTTTCCACTCTTTTCATTAACAAAATAATTCTTGCCGTCTTTCCAGTCACTTCGTTTGTGTAACTTCTCTTTCAACAGTTTATTATAACGGTCAATAACCTTTTGTCCAAGCAGTTTTTTAATATCTCTTTCTTGAACCTTCTCTTTCTCCTCTTTCAAACCTTTTTTGACAAATTCACCAGAAGAGATGAGGGTTTTGAGATTTTTAGAGACAACCACTCCATTAACACCAATAATTGGAATTTCTGTTTCCATTAATTTGGCTCTCTCTTCTGGAGAAAGAGTTGCGGTTTCATCTTCGAAACTACCCATAACCGCATTTCCCATAATTGCGCCACCACCAGAATAATCGAGTCTCCCAGAAGTATACGCATTAAAAGTACAATCACAGAGTTCATTATCAGGATTTTCTTCACAAGCTTGCTTTGTTGACACAGTAGGATCATCAACACAACCAATATCAGATGAGCCAATTGACCAATCCACATCCCAGTCAACGCCATAGGTACCATCATAATCTGATAATACAATTGGTTCATACGGACTGGCATAAGTGTTTGGTGCATCTGTGGCGTAACGAAATCGTGAATCACTCGAATAAATTCTTGGAACATATCCAAACTGACCAACATAGTGATAGTTCATAACACTTCTGAAAATACGACTGTTTCCATCATTACATCCAGCACTATCATCGCTTCCATTATGAGTTAATGAAAGGTCGTGACCAAGTTCATGTAGTGTCACAGATGTATATTCATTACGTTTCGGAGATGTATTATAAGGACTTAATGCAACCATCATTCTTCCGCCACCACAACTCATTCCAACAATATCTCCTGTTTGATAATTTTTGTTTAAGGAATCGCCAAATACTATATATCGATAAATACCAGAGCGTGCAGAGGTGAAATAATTTGCAACCATTGTATCCATATTAATATCATCTTCATTTGGATCATCAGCATCACCACATCTCATCCAGTTATGATGAGGAATTTGATCATCAACATCGATATGCACTCTTGTAGAATCATGATGAGAAAAAGCATATTTCATCTCTTCAGTTATATCAATACCTTGATTACCCTGCATAAAAACAGTGCGTGCAGCAGGATAATAATTAGTAAAATCAGGATTTGAATATCTCGAAGAATCAACAGGCATATAATCAATTTCTATAAAAATATCTTCTACCATTGGATCAGAACCTTCCCACGGAAGTGCAACGGCGCCACTTCCCAAAGTTTCAAGATAATCGTTTAATCCATCACCATCACTGTCAGCATTAGAAGAGCTTGTTCCTAAAACAGTTTCAAGACTACTTGATAGTCCATCAAAATCAATATCACCAAAAGTTGTCCTGACATTAACAACTAATTTTGCATTTCCTTCCGATGAGGATGAATATGGATATCCACCACCAATTACTTTGCATCCAGAAGAGCATGATCCACTTAATTTAGGGATTTTTGAGGAATAACTTGCGCCATTATCATCATCGAAGTCTGTTATGTTGCGACCGTAATTGTCTGAAAGATACATTACGGTATCTGAACTGCCAGCTCCTCCGACATCCTCTTTTGATCTATTAAGATAGTAGAAATCAATATAACGAAAAGAAAAGAACGGAGATGATTGAGAATAAGTATCCCATGAGTCTATGGTGATTTTATATCCACCAACAGGTCTATTAGTTGTTGACCATTTCAGTGTTCCGTTTTCATATTGTTTAATTGTGGAAACAGCACCAACAACGCCACTAGAATAATGCCTCATCATAAGATTATAATATCCGCTTGATGAGGGTGTGAAAATAATCGTTGAATTTAAATTACCCTGTGTTCCACTGCAATTACTCCCACAATCATCGTTATAGGTGATTTGTGAGTTACTGTTATAAAGCAGATGTAAAAAGGTATCACTAGATGATTCTGTTCTAAATTCATACTCTCTTCCCGCATATAGATAGAAGGAAGTTTTATAAATTCTACTGGAATTTGAAACATTGGTAACTTGTGATGTGTTTGCTCCAAGAATTATCGATGGAACAAAAAACAATAATAAAATTAAGTATCTTCTCATTTCATTTCTCCTAACATAGTTCGTTTAATTTTAGCAAGCTTTTTATCGCTTACCACCTCTCCGGAATCTTCAAGATCGTGGAGATAATTAATGTATTCTTGTTGCTTTTCTTTTTGCTTATTGGTCATTTCAGTTTTGTACTTACTTTTACCGATAGTTTTAAAGAATTTGTCACTCAGATATGCCATCTCTTTTGTGTACCACTCAGGTGGAGGTCCTAAATCTGGATATTTCTGAATTGCAGCATCAAGTTTTGCATCAAGCTCCTTAACTCTTTTTTGAAGTGCTTCTCCTTTAAGTTGCGCCACTTCATCAAAGTTCATTGGAGTCAATTCTGTTTTTTCATTAAAGGTAACTTCCATTTTTTTGGGAGATACTTGCTTTAATGATTTTGTTAAAGCTAACAGGTTTGATTTAACTTTCTTCTTTATATTCTGTTCCGTTCTATTTTCTTTTATTGAAGTGACAGTCTTGTTATTGTCGTCTAAAACCTCTTCTTTAAAAAATAAGAACAGACTAATAACAGCCATGATAAAAATAAAAGCAACAACTATTAGTTTACGCATTAAACTCTCCTGCGTGTTTCGTTGATAAAATCATTAGATTATTTAAGGAATAAAGGAGGACCTCTTACACAACAATATTCTTGATTCTTGATTCTTGATTCTTATTAAAGTGTATTATAAAAAAACTATTATCAACTTTTCTTAAAATAAAAAACAATACAAACCCTCACTTTTTACAAACACAAGGAAACAATACAATATTAAAAATAACTTGTCAAGAGTTGTTTATCATTTTTTTAATTTATTGATTACAAATAAGATTATAATGTTGCTAATCGAGAACAAACTCCTCTTTCCAGTTGTCCTTATTATCCCAATCTGGTTGCTCCTCTTTTATAAAAAAGTAGTCACCAATCACAAGAAAATCCATCTCCGTCCGCATAAAACAGCGATAGCTATCTTCTGGCGTACAGACAATTGGCTCACCTCTTACATTAAATGAGGTGTTAACAACAAGTCCGTATCCTGTCTTCTGCCTGAAGGTGTCAATCAAGTGCCAATATCGCGGATTGGTAAATTTATGTACAGACTGGACGCGGGCTGAAAAATCAAGATGAGTAATTGCCGGAATATCGCTTCGCTCGGTGTAAAGCCGCTCTTTCAGTGGCAGTTGATGATAGTTTTCAGGGAGTGTGTGCCGTCTCTTTTTTTGCACATCGGCAACAAGCAACATATAGGGTGACGGTTTTTCAATCTCAAAGAATTTGGGCATCTCTTCAAAGAGCACTGATGGGGCAAATGGCCGGAAACTTTCACGATATTTTATCTTCAGATTGAGTTTCTTCTGCATCTCTTTATTGCGAGCGTCACCCAAAATACTCCGGTTTCCTAGCGCTCTCGGGCCCCACTCCATTTTGCCTTGATGCCACCCGACAACCTTTCCATCACTCAGATATCCAGCCACCATTTCACACAGTGCATCAAAGTCATCGATTTTAACCGCTTTTGCTCTATATTGCCTCAACATCAACTCTGTGTCATGGTCACTAAACTCTGGTCCTAGCAGTGAGCCTCGCATCATATCATGGATATTATCCGCTTTTCGTGGCTTGTTAAAATAGATGTGATGCACAGCGAGTGCTGCACCAAGTGCGCCGCCAGCGTCTCCTGCTGCCGGTTGAATCCAAATCTCTTTGAAAAGTCCACTACGAAGCAGTTTTCCATTTGCAACACAGTTAAGTGCGACACCACCAGCAAGGGTAAGATAATCAGCTCCCGTCAGCTCTTTTGCCGTCTTCGCCAACCGCAAAACACTCTCTTCTGTTATCTGCTGAATGGCAAGCGCAAGATTGCAATGGTGCTGCTCTATTTCAGATTCTGCGCCTCGTTTTGGAAAACCAAGAAGCTCTTCCCACGCAGACTCATGCACCATTTTCAGTCCCGTTGCATAATTAAAATACTTTTGATCAAGAAAGATGCTACCATCCTCTTTAAGGTCCACCATTTTGTCTAATATAAGTTTTTTATATCGCTCAAGCTCTTCTGAAGATGGATCACCATATGGCGCCATTCCCATCAATTTATATTCGCCAGAATTGACTCTAAATCCCAAATAATAGGTAAAAGCTGAATATAAAAGCCCCAGCGAATGGGGAAAGTGAAGCTCCTTCAACATCTTAATATTATTATCTTTACCATGCATAATTGTTGCCGTTGCCCACTCGCCGACACCATCAACTGTCAGAATTGCTGCCTCATCATAAGGAGAGGGGAAAAAGGCACTTGCTGCGTGGCTCAAATGGTGCTCAGGAAAGAGCAGTGGCACTTTTTTACTGCTCCACTCTTTATCAATCAAAAGGAGTTCATCTTTGATGATTTTCTTGAGGAAAAGTTTTTCTTTTATCCATACTGGCGCAAAAGAGAGAAAACTTCGTATCCCTTTTGGCGCATTGGTATAATAGGTTTCAAGCAATCTTTCAAATTTAAGAAGCGGCTTATCATAAAAGACCACCGCATCTAACTCTGAAAGCTTTCGACCGCTCTCTTTTAGGCAATACTGAATTGCGTTAGTCGGAAAAGATGCGTCTTGTTTTTTGCGGGTAAATCGCTCTTCTTGCGCTGCGGCAATAACTATTCCATCTTCAATATAGGCTGCGGCAGAATCGTGATAGAGTGCTGATATTCCAAGTATCTTCATTTTATATTTACTCCTTTTACAACCACACATTAATAGGACGGGGTAATTCCTAGGATGGTGTCATGCCGATACATTTTGAAAAAATGTGTCGACTTGATACCGACGCTCAACGAATTTCCGTAGGGGCAATTCATGAATTGCCCCTACATTCCCCAAATCTTCATCTTAATACCGTTATATTCACCAGAATCCAGAAAAACTTTATCTCGCCATCCCATCTTTTCATCTCTATCAAAAACAAGAATATGGCTCTCGGTTGCGCCGAGCTTATCGGCGTAATCCGCTGTCTGTTCAAGTGCTTTTTGTTTTATAGATTCATACCTATCTTTCTGTTTTAACACTTTGAGTTCAATCACGATTCGTTGTTCAACGCCAGCGTTATTTTTCCACTTCAGCATCAAATCTGTCCGCCTTCTGCCAAGACCAAACTCTCGCAAAATGATTCCTTTGCCGTTTGCGACTCTCTGCAGATACGCTTGAAAAACAAGATGAGGCGCCGCCTCTTCATACCCTTGTATGTGACTTGCCCAGATTTCACTGTTTTCACGCCAGAATTGTTGAAACATCGACAACAAAACTTCGCTATTGATTGTACCGTCATCATTCACCCAATCGGGGGCAAAACGGACCAAAAAATCATCTTGCCTTGTTTCGGTCAGCTCCCGAGGAATTATCTCCATATAAATGTCATTAGAAATAACAAGCCCCTGTTCGCCTCTCGTTATCAAACCAAGATCTATGCAGTATTGTACATCATCTTTATTAGATTGTGCATCTCCGTTAAGTACCATTGGAAGCAACACTCTTCTCACTCGCGGCTCATCAAGTTTGTCAGCAAGCTGATCAAGATGTGTTGCCCGTGAAACCACAAGCCTGTTTTTTGCCTCTTCAAATGCCTCGGCGGTAATCACAACACTTCTATCTCTATTCTCTTTCATTTCGTAGGTGACTTCATAGCCAAGTGCATTGACAAGCCACGGCTGTCCTGCCGTGTATTTCCATGCTAAATCAAAACATTTGTCATCAAACTTTTGACCAGTGTAGTCTGTGTGCTCGTTGTAAAGTTTAACAATATCCTCTTTTGAAAAATTGCCAAGCCGCAAAGATTTTGCTTTTATATTGAAAGCACTGCCACCAGTGATAATGTCGTTATTTCCTTGGTGAATTCTATAGTCTTTTATATCCCGAACACCACATAAAACTATTGTTTGTGGAAATGATGCAGGCCGCTTGTCATACCCTGCTCGAATTTGCCGAAGAACTGAAATCAGAGTGTCACCAACAAGTGAATCGATTTCGTCTATGAGTAAAACTATGGGCTTTTTGGAGTTTTGTGATATAAATTTCAACAAAGTCTCAAGTGCTGTTCCTGCTGAAAAATTGGCTGTTATTTCATTTTTAAACTCGTTAATTGCCAAGCGTGTACCAAACAAATCTGCTGTCCTGCCTGACACCTCATTTATAATTGCTAAAACACCTCTGTCGGCATCATTTCTAGCAAATTGAGCAACTTCAAAATTAGCATAGATACAATTATATTTTCCCTCTTTGTTAAGATACTTCTGCAACGCAAGCAGAGAACTTGTTTTGCCTGTCTGTCGAGGTGCGTGGAGGATAAAATACTTCCTCTGCTCTATCAGATTAAAAATCTCTTCACTATCCCATCTCTGCAATGGGTCTATTTTATAGTGTGCTTCCTGATTGACAGGACCTGCGGTATTAAAAAACTTTTTCATCACATCCTCCGTGGAACCGATATTATGAGATACCAACTCCTTCATAAGAAAATATCTGCTGAATTTCATTATCACGACTATAGATATTTCTGAAATCAAAGAAATATTCACCGTTCATTGCCGTTCGAAGTTGTTGTAAATCGAGTCCCCTAAATTGATTCCACTCGGTGAGGACGACAACGGCGTCGCTCCCTGTTGCAGCGTCATAACTGTCAGAACAGTAGGTAATCGCATCTTTAACAGATGCAAGACGCCACTCTGACTCTCTCATTCCTTGCGGGCAAAAGGCTCGAATTTTTGCCCCACGCTCAACAAGAGATGGAATTATATCAAGCGCAGGAGAGTCACGCATATCATCAGTCTCTGGCTTAAATGAGAGTCCAAGAATAGAGATTGTTTTTCCTTCAACATTCCCCATTTTATCAACAATTTTTGTTACCATTCGCTTTTTTTGTTTATCATTTGCTGCAATAGCCGCACTGACAACCAACATCTCTTCGCCCTGTTTTTTGGCAATATCAACAAGGGCTTTGGTATCTTTTGGGAAGCAACTCCCACCATATCCTGGGCCAGCATGTAAAAACTTTGATGAAATTCGTCCATCCATTCCCATCGCCTTAGCGACATTCTGGACATTTGCACCAACCTTGTCAGCGAGCAAGGCCATTTCATTTATAAAGCTTATCTTTACTGCTAAAAATGCGTTAGATGCATATTTTATCAGCTCTGCTGTCTCTGGATTAGTAAAGACAAATGGCGTCTGGTTAACATGAAGTACTCGATAGACTTTTTGCATTAACTCCTTTGCTTTTTCGGTAGTTGAGCCAATGACAATACGGTTAGGATTGAGAAAATCATAGACTGACTTTCCCTCCCGCAGAAACTCTGGATTTGAGACCACATCAAACGAAATCTCAACATTTCGTGCATCAAGTTCACTTTGAATAACACCTTGAACAAGGTGCGCCGTACCCACAGGAACCGTACTTTTATTGACCACAACTTTATAGCCGTTCATCCGCCTGCCAACCTCTTTTGCAACGGCAAGAACCGAGGACAAATCGGCACTTCCATCATCTTTTGGTGGTGTTCCAACTGCTATAAAAATAATATCACTAGCGGTAATAGTTTTCTCAATATCTGTGGTGAATGAGAGGCGGCTGTTTTTGACATCCCTTTCAACGAGAGTGTCTAATCCCGGCTCATAGATTGGCAAAACACCCTTTTTCAAATTCTCTATCTTCTTTTTATCAGTGTCCATACAGAGGATGTTATGTCCAAAATCTGCAAGCCCTGCCCCGGCAACTAGTCCAACATAGCCTGTGCCAATTACGGAAATATTCATTATGAGTCCTCTGATGAATTATAAAATTCTCTATACCAATCGAGAAATCGCCTGATTCCCTCTTTTACATCGACTTGTGGCTTATAACCCACATCTTTTGTCAGTTTAGAGGTATCGGACCATGTCCTTGGAACATCACCTGGCTGCATTGGTAAAAACTGTTTCTCTGCCTTTTTCCCTAGCGTCTCTTCAATCTCATTAACAAAGTCCATCAACGGTACTGGGTTTCCATTTCCGATATTATAAACTCGGAAAGGTGCGCTTGATTGAGATGGATCCGCCTCATCTTGCAACGACTCATCTGGCTGAGGTGGAGAGTCAAGAACGGCAACGATGCCACTGACAATATCATCAACAAAGGTAAAATCTCGTTCCATATCGCCATTGTTGAAAATCTGTATTGGTCGATTTTCCATAATATTCTTTGTGAAGATAAAGAGTGCCATATCAGGACGACCCCACGGTCCATAGACGGTAAAAAAACGAAGACCCGTCGTTGGAACACCAAAAAGATGGCTATAGACATGTGCCATCATCTCATTACTCTTTTTAGATGCAGCATAGAGTGAAAGTGGATGATCAACTGGCCCCGATGGCGAGAATGGCATCTGAGTGTTTGAACCATAGACAGAAGAGCTAGAGGCATAAACAAGGTGCTCAACGGGAAACTTTCGACACATCTCTAAAATATTCATCGTGCCAAGAATGTTGCTGTCAATATATGCTTTTGGATTTTTAAGGCTGTAGCGAACACCTGCCTGTGCTGCTAGATGGACAACTCTATCAAAGTTTTTCTCTTCAAAAAGTGATTGCATATATTCATTATCTTCTAATTTTGCCTGAACAAAGGTATAGTTTGGATACTTTGTGCCTGTCGTTGGAGTATTAAGAAAAATTGATCCTCTCTCAATACCACACTCTTCTAGTCGGGCATATTTTAGATTCACATCATAATAATCGTTAATAATATCAAAGCCAACTACGGTATCGCCTCGTTCAATGAGTCTTTTGACTACATGAAATCCTATAAATCCAGCTGCACCCGTTACTAAAACACGCATACTCTACCTCGTAAAACAGTAAACATCTCAACCAAAGAGTGTATGTTTCAGGGATAGTGCGTCAAGTTTGCGATGCGTTTTTTATTTCATTTTAGACGATCAGATCTTCAGGAGGCAATTCTGCCTTTTTCTCAACAAGCAGAGAGCGAACATGAACAATCGTCTCTGCAATATCGGTTGGTATCTCACTCTCTTTATAAAACTCTTCAATATCTTCACTTGTTGCTTGGAATTTCTCTGCAAGAATTTTCCAATGAAAGTTATTCTTACACAGAACAACTTTAACCTCTATATCACGGATGCGTTTCAGAAAAATACGGTAGTCAATTAACATATCTCACTCACTCTTATTTTTTGTTCTCTTTCCAATCTTCAAACTCAGGAATGTCAAAAGCTGACATATAGTAGTTGGTTAAATACTCTTTAAACTTGTCTGGGTCTGACAATACTTTAAAGCCATATTTTGAATCAATATATTTGACAGCTTCCATATAAATCTTATCGAAACTTGAGCGACCAACACGCATTTTTGCTTTATCAATCTCTAATGATACAAAGGTAACATATTGTTTTCTCAGCTCATCATCACTCATTGCACCTGTTGGGCGACCAGGAATTGCTCGTTGTTGTGTCTGCTTCTTTGGCTCACTCTTTGTCTTTTTTGTTGGTTTAACATCTTTTTGAGGAGCTTGCTTCTGTGGAGCTGGCT
The DNA here is from genome assembly GCA_023145475.1 of bacterium. Classification (GTDB taxonomy): domain Bacteria; phylum UBP6; class UBA1177; order UBA1177; family JAGLDR01; genus JAGLDR01. The sequence goes on along the minus strand of JAGLDR010000159.1, from coordinate 6,356 downwards.
TTTGAGACGACTGTTTTTGGGAATTATTATTTTGATGGCTCTCTTTTTTATCCTCTTTTTCACGAGGAGGACGCTGACGGCTGGTACGATTCCCTGTATTTCGATTTGAGTTATTTCTCTCTCGATTTTCTCTGTTATCTCTATTTCCACCCTGTTTTTGGGGAGCAGTGTGATGTGGAGCCTCTTTTTTCTTTTGTGATTTCATAAAATCTTCGTCAAAAGGAAGATAGAGAATAAAAGTTCGCTGGTTACTTGAAAGGTCCTCTATAGAAATCAAGCCGTGAGCAGATAACTTGAGCAAGGTAAGCTCAAACAGGCGGTGATCCATCGTATCGAGTCCAGTCTTTCTGCGAAGGGAATTTCCAAGATATCCATAATTCTTCCGCTGTGAAACTGAGTAGATATAAAGCTTTAAGTAGACAGTAAACTCATCAAATGCAAGAAGTTGCGTAAGATCAATAATATCTCGTGTCAGTGGAGCTGTTAAGGTCGTAAAGGTGTATTTCTGAGGTAACTCTTTAACCAGTGGTACCATTTTAGCGATTGAATTTTGAGTTTCTTCTTGCTCTGGTTGCTTTGTCTTCTCAACAATTGGCGCTTTTTCAACTGGCTCTTCTTGTGGTTGCGGCTTTGCTAACACAACCTCTTCATCTTTTTTCTCAGCTATCTCTTTCTCTTCTAAAACGCGTTTTACATACTCTTTCAACTCATCTTTTGCTTTGTCTGAGACGGCAACAATAATCTTTTTAAATAAACCCATTATTTCTTCTCCGTTGTTAATTTTTTGGTTCCAGCTATTGTCTTACACCTTGTTATTTTATCATTTTTATCGTGAACACAGGCCACAAACCACCATTTCACTGCGCTTTCTGAGCCATCAGTATGAAAAACAAAATGACGGTTACTCTTTTTCGTGAATTCTTTAAGCGTAACCTTTTTCATCACTTTTCCTGCAGCATCGAGCAATTTAAACTTAAAGGGTGCAGCATGATTCATCTGAAAAGTCTTGTGAAGCTGAATCGTATAATCGACACCTTTTTTTGTCTTTTTAAGTGAAACCTCACTTTGGGGTGCTGCGGCAAAAAGAGAGGCCGAAACAAAAAATAGAAAAACAAGGAGCAGTTTTCTCATATCATCCTCCAAAAGTTATTACAATATGCAAGACACCATCTGTATACGCCGTTGAAAGGGCTGAATATTCATCCTCCTCTTTTGCGAGAGGAATCATCTTCATATAGGAGCCAACATTCCGCTCGATATGGACAAAAACATCATCACAATCAGTGTGCTCTGTCATCTTCTCACCTTGAAACAGAAGAGAGTTATCACGAATATTAAGAGAGATTGATGATTCATTCAGAGAGGGAAGATCAAGAAAGATATGCTGTTGGTTGTTATCAAGAAAAGAGTCGGCAGAGGGGGTAATAATATTGGGGTCATCACCTGCTCTCTCATTGAAATTCATAAAAAACGATGCAAGAATGCGCTCCATTCGACCTTTCAACTCAATTAGAGTATTCATTCTCATTGGCTACCTCCCTGCAAAGCTTCTGCAATGCTTTGTGGATTATAGGGTATGGTTCGGAAATGTCAAAGGTAATTAAAAACAAGGTTTGCAGATGATAAAAACTAATAGGCACGGTGTCACTTGTCTCGCCATAGTTCTTCGACGACGGCGGATTCCGATATGCTATTCGTACGGTGAGAAGTGAAAAGCATGACACCATCCTGTGCCCTACTCCAGATGGATCGGGGTCATGCTTTCAGCGTGACCCCGCCCGTCAAGGAATAATCGAAACATGTTCCGGCAAATCCGTATAATCACAATTCGTTTTATCTTCACACCGCTCATCTTTAAATCCTTTGACTTTCGGATGTTCAGTGTTTGGAGTGTAATCATCAAACGGACAGAGTTCCGCATGCCAGTCACAATAACACTCCATATCTCTCGCTTTAAGACCAACATTGCCCGCATCATGCCACACAAGAGTGTGCCCTTCAAAATCGGGGGAGCCCATCATTTCCAGCTCGCCTGTTTTTCCTTTATACTCCCAAGGAATCGGCAAGTTACAATATGTTTTCCCCGTATCCAGACGATAGTAACAGACCAGCCATGTCGCATGATCAAAATCTTTTCCCGCCACGCGCTGCAACAACAACAAGTTATCAGCCACTCGAATTGTGTTAATTCCGAGAATATCGGGTCTGCCCATATCGGGGATTATCTCTTTGTAGGTAATGGGAGTGGTGGATAAATCAGCTTTTACTATCTTCTTTGGCTCGTCTACCAGCGAGTAATACACAATGTCGGTGTTGTTCGGATCAAAAATCGGTCCGCGCAATCGATCTGTGGCTGTGTGACTTTACTCAAATTAATAATGCATGCAAGTCAAACACTATTCATCATCTGTTTCTTTCTTATTTTAAAAAGTTGCGAATTGAATGGTGCAAAACACCTCTAGTTTGACACTCTGCAACTTATCCTCTATAATCTCGCAGACACCGTCCTATGAGGAGAGAGCAATGTTGAAAAAATTACCTATTGGTATTCAGGATTTCAGAAAATTACGCGAGGAAAATGCACTCTACATCGACAAGACAAAAATCATCTTCCGTTTAATTGATCAAGGCTCATATTACTTTCTCTCTCGTCCTCGAAGATTTGGAAAATCACTGCTTATTTCAACACTTGACGCCATCTTCTCAGGTGAAAAAGAACTATTCAAAGGACTCTGGATTGAAGACAAAATAGAGTGGAAAAAACACCCCGTTATTAGGATTGATTTCACCAGTGATAGCGTAAAAAAACTAGGCGTTGAAAAAGCAATTGATGAAATGCTTGACGCACACGCAGAGAGGTACGAAATCACTTTACTCAAAACCAGCAATCGCGGTCGACTAGGCGAACTGGTGATAAAATTACACGAAAGAACGGGCATGCAGGTTGCCGTACTTATTGATGAATATGACAAGCCGATCATTGATAACCTTGAGAATATTGAACAGGCCGAAGAGAACCGTGATCTTCTTAAAGATTTTTATGGCGTACTGAAACCACTTGATCCGCATCTGAAATTTGTCTTTCTCACTGGCGTAACAAAATTTTCAAAAATTGCGATATTCTCAGACTTGAACAACCTCTACGACATTACGACAAGTGGACATTATTCAACGATGCTTGGCCTCACAAAAGAGGAGATTGATCACGCCTTTGCAACCCGCATTCCTACTGTTTGCAAACAACTTTCGCTCACTCGAAAAGAGTTCGATGGAAAACTGAAATTTTGGTATAATGGATATTCGTGGGACGCAAAAAACTTTCTTTATAATCCATTCTCGATTCTCAGGTTTTTTGCAGATACAGCATTTGAAAACTATTGGTTTTCGACAGGCACACCAACTTTTTTGGTTAATTTCATCAGAGAACAAGGGTTAGATGTTACTGATTTAGAGAAGTATCCCGTTAATCAAACTTTTTTTGATAAGTTTGATATTAAGAATATTGATATTATCTCTCTCCTTTTTCAAACTGGCTATTTAACAATAAAAGAAAAAGATGAAGATGGATTCTTTATTCTGAGCTATCCAAATGAAGAGGTAAGAACTTCTTTTTCAGAAAACCTGCTTGAATCTTTTGCAATGCAGTCTCAATCACATCTTGCTAAAGGGATGAAAACACTGCTGACCGCTTTACGAACAAACGACATGGAGCTATTTCAAGCAGAAATTAACGCTCTTTTTGCCTCTATTCCACATCAGATTTTTATAGCAAAGAAAGAGGCATACTACCACTCTATAATCTATCTTATTTTGAAGTTGCTTGGCGTCTACATAGAGACAGAAGTTTCCACTTCTCGCGGGAGACTTGATGCCGTTGTTAAGACCAAAAACTTCTTGTATCTGTTTGAGTTTAAAATGCTTCCTGTGACCGCTGATGAAGCTCTTAATCAAATCAAAGAAAGGGGCTATGCTGAACAATATAGAACGGAAGAGTTCACATCATCGCATTTTTCCAAAATGCACCGAAATGACCCCAATTCCTCGAAAACGAACGCTCGTGAAAAATTCATGGTTGGGATTTCATTTGATCCTGAGAAAAAGAAGATTGGGGAGATGAAGATCAAGCCCTTTTAATCTATATCTTTCCACCTTTTTCAATATATGAATCAAAATCAAGTTTTGGATCAACGAATTCACCATCATTAAACGCAAGCACACGGTTTGCAATCGACTGAATAAACTGGTGATCTTGCGATACAAACAGAAGCATTCCCGTAAAACGAATAAGCCCTTTATTGACTGCGGTTATCGCCTCAAGATCAAGGTGATTTGTCGGCTCATCAAGCATAAGAATATTGGCACTTGAAAGCATCATTTTAGAGAGCATACAACGCACTTTTTCTCCTCCGGAGAGGACTGAACAACTTTTAAGTGCCTCATCGCCTTTAAAAAGCATCCGTCCAAGAAAACTACGGATAAAGTTTTCTGATTTCTCTTCTGAGTATTCACGCAACCAATCAATAAGGTTTAAATCCTCTTTTACAAAGAAGGTTGTGTTATCTTTTGGCATACATGAGTGAGAGATTGTAGGACCCCAGCGGTATGTTCCCTCATCTGGCTCTATTTCACCAGAAAGTATCCTAAACAAGACTGATTTTGCCATCTCATTGTTGCCTACAAGTGCGACCTTATCGCCCCGTTCAAGGCGAAAACTAATATTTTTGAAATAGGTAACACCATCTATTGTTTTTGACATATTTTCAACGGTAAGTGTCTCTTTTCCCACCTCTCTCTCTGGCTTAAAATCAACATAAGGAAAACGGCGAGAACTTATTTGCATATCTTCAAGTGTCAGTTTCTCTAGCTCTTTCTTCCGTGATGTTGCCTGCTTTGCCTTTGATGCATTTGAGCTAAATCGCTCGATAAACCGCTTAAGGTCTCCACGCTTCTCTTCTATCTTTTTATTTTGTTCTTTAAGTAATTTCTGCATCAGTTGATTTGATTCATACCAGAAATCATAGTTTCCAACATACATTTTTATCTTTTTGTAGTCGATATCGGCAATGTGCGTGCACACTTTGTTCAGAAAGTGTCTATCGTGAGAGACAACAATAACGGTATTTTCAAAGTTAAGCAAAAAATTCTCAAGCCACATAATTGAACGGATATCAAGATGGTTTGTTGGCTCATCAAGCAGCAGAATATCAGGCTTTCCAAAGAGTGCCCTTGCAAGCAAAACTTTTACCTTCTCTCCACCATCAAGCTCTTTCATCTTCTTGTCGTGAAGCTCCTCAGAAATACCAAGACCAGCAAGAATTGATGCCGATTCTGAATCAGCTTCCCAGCCGCCCATTTCGTCAAACAGCTCTTCAAGCTCTGACGCTTTTATTCCATCTTCTTCTGTAAAATCCTCTTTAAGATAGATGGCATCTTTCTCTGCCATTAAGCTCCACAATTTGTCATAGCCTTTGATGACTGTCTCGCGCACCTCTATCTCATCAAACTCAAAGTGATCCTGCCGCAAAACCGTAAATCGAGCACCCTTCTCAATATGAATTTCTCCTGTCGTTGGTTCGATATCTCCTGACAGAATATTAAGAAAAGTCGACTTTCCGGCACCATTTGCACCAATAATACCGTAACAATTTCCTGGGGTGAATTTTATGTTAACATCTTCAAACAGTTTTTGTCCGCCAAACTGCAGGGTTAGCCCTGTTGTACTTATCATTCTTTTCTCCTACAAAAAAATACACGGTCATCATAGTCAGAAAGATTATTATGGCAAGTAGAGATACACGACCGTGCATCTACTCATAGGAACGGTGTCATTTCTCTATATTTTGGAAAAATGTGGCGATTTGACATCGTCCATTCGACAAATCTGCGTCTCGCCTCTATTTGTCAGGAAAATAGACGGTTTTAACTTTTGATGTTATTCGCTGTTTGTCTTTATCTCTTGCAACAACTTTGATAGAGTTATAGATATCTTCACATTCAACAGGTACGGTCGCCTTAAATGACTTTTGTTGAGTATGTTTAAAACTTTTGTAGTAGACCTTCTTACTGTTTACAAAAATCATCACATCAAGGAGAGTGTCTGCTGTTACCTCAAAAGAGATGCTCACGGGATCCTTTTTGATGGTGATTGGACTGTTATCAAAAACCACTTTTGGCATATGAAGCCTGTAATCTGTCTGCAATTTTGGCGGAGTTTTCACATCTGTTGATGTCGCAACAGAGTTTGTCCAATATCCATGAGATGTTCGGGTTCTCTCCCCGCAACTGCCATCAAATGTAACAAGACCGTCTTTCACAACTGCCACAAGCGGGTGGCGAGAGACAGCAGAAGCAAACAG
>JAGLDR010000158.1 GCA_023145475.1 bacterium | reverse complement strand
AGATTGTTAAGGTCTGAAAAAATTGCAATTTTCGAGAATTTTGTCACGCCAGTCAAAAAGACAAATTTGAGGTGTGGATCAAGTGGTTTGATGACACCATAAAAGTCTTTAAGAAGATCACGGTTCTCTTCGGCCTGTTCAATATTCTCAAGGTTATCAATGATTGGTTTGTCATATTCATCAATAAGTACGGCAACTTGCATGCCTGTCTTTTTGTGGAGTTTCATCACCAACTCGCCCAGTCTGCCTCGATTGCTGGTTTTGACTAAAGTGATTTCGTGCCTCTCTGCGTGTGCGTCAAGCATCTCATCAATTGCTTTTTCAACGCCTAGTTTTTTTACGCTATCACTGGTGAAATCAATTCGTACCACTGGATGTTTTTTCCACTCTATTTTGTCTTCAATCCAGAGTCCTTTGAATACTTCTTTTTCACCAGAAAAGATGGCGTCAAGCGTTGAGATAAGGAGCGATTTTCCAAATCTTCTAGGACGAGAAAGAAAATAGTATTTTCCTTGATCAATTAATTTGTGAAGTAGTTCTGTTTTATCAATATAGAGATACCCGTTTGTTCTCAGCTCTTTGAAATTCTGAATGCCAATAGGTAATTTTTTCAACATTGCTTTTCTCCGTCATGAAGAACGGTGTCATTCCGATGCACCACCTGTGCGTCGGTTTGATACCTCCATTCAATGAAATTATAGACGATAAGTGAGATAGTGTCAAACTAGAGGTGTTTTGCACCATTCAATTCGCAACTTTTCAAAATAAGAAAGAAAAAGAATGACGAATAACGCTTGACAAGCTGTTTTGAATGCTGTATTCTTTTTTTGTGCTTGAAAAAAGTGAGGTTTTGTATTGTTTTTCCTTTCAGAGAAAGTTGACAACAATTCTTTTATAATACGCTTTAGCGCAGGATGGTGTCATGCCGATACATTTCTTTTTAAAATGTGTCGACTTGATACCTCCGTAGCAGTCAAGAATCAAGAATCAAGAATTTCTTGCGATTTTTTGTTGCGGGCGTTCGCCTCCTTTAATCTCCAGAGTGCAGAAAAGATGAATTTGATATTGTAATGTAATAAATTTTGTACTTTTATGGTACAAAATGGGTAGATTAGTAATGTAGGATGGAGGTTACAATGAAAAAGGTACTTATTTTAATAGTGATGCTGTGTGTTTTGTCTGTCTCATGTGGTTCAAACTGTGATGATACTGGAGAAGATAAAGACAATATAGTGGATAGTGCTGATTCTGCCGCCGACGGTGATACGGCAAATACAGCGGATATCGGAGATAGTGCTGATTCTGTCGTCGACGGCGATACAGTGGATACCACTGACAGTGTCGATTTTTCCGATGACGAAGAGCAGCTATCAGATGAGGATGTTGTTGCGCTATCATCAAATATCATTCCAACTAATCAAACGGAATGTTACGACAATATAGAAGCAATATCTTGTCCAGCAGTAGGAGCTGATTATTATGGACAAGATGCACAATATCTCGATACAAAAAGAACATTCACGGTGAGTGGGGAAGCGGAACAGGAGATTGTAACAGATTCAATAACGGGGCTCATCTGGCAAAGAACCATAGATTCTACCGAAAGAACATGGGAGGGTGCAAAAGATTACTGCTCTGAATTAGAGTATGCTGGTTACGCAGATTGGCGACTTCCAACAATTGAAGCGTTAGCGACACTATCAGATTATGGACACTATGATCCTGCAATTGATAGTGGCGCATTTCCGGCAACTCCATCGGATGTTTTTTTGTCATCGACCTCCTCTTTTTATTCTGTGAAATCTATTGATGGTAAAGTTGATGCTTACTCAGAGTCAAGCGGAAATGCTAGGTGTGTGAGAGGGACATTTTCGTTTGCTTCAGATTTTGTTGAATATGAGGTGGCCGAGGGGAATACATTAATTAAAGATATGAGAACGGGACTTATGTGGACAAAAAGATATTGGGAGGCAAAGAGCTGGAAAGAGGCACTTGAATATTGTGAGAATCTTGAATATATGAGAACGAGTGACTGGCGACTTCCTAATATAAATGAACTGAGAACACTGATAGATTATTCAAAAAACGGTCCTGCCTCTAATTTTCCAGATATGCCTGAAAATGATTCCTTTTGGTCGTCCACTACTCATTCGGAATTTACTGGTTCTGTTTGGAGTGTTCGTTCTGGTTCCGGTGCTATAAGTGCAATATGGAAAGAAGGAGTTGATATAAGAAGTTTTAGTGTGAGATGTGTCAGGATTTCTGGCTCTAATGGATGGTACTCTTGGGCAATTCGTGAATAGTGGACTTCCCCAAAGTGCGAGGAATAAAACCGGAGCGGGGTCAGTTATTCCCTTGAAAAGCAATCTCTCTAATTGTCACATTTCTTGCTCCATCGGAGCAAAATCTTTGTAGAATCAGATCATCCATCCACTTGAGCATTCGAGCAAACGAATATAAATAGATGTCGCACCTACGGCGCGAGGGACGGGTGGTGATATAAACCTCACCCCCAGCCCCTCTCCGCACGGAGAGGGTAGCAAGAATATTCGTTTTTTTCTGTGCCTTGTCTTTATACCGTTCGTCCTTCAATCCTTCGAGAGCAAAATATATTTGACATCTCTTGCTAATCAGTATAAAAACTGCAGAACATTTTTTTCGTTACAGGAGATTAAACGATGACAAAAGTAAAAAACGGTGACAAGGTGAGTGTCCACTATACAGGAACACTTAACAGTGGTGATATTTTTGACTCTTCTCGTGAGAGAGAGCCATTGAAGTTTGAAGTTGGTACAGGCCAGCTTATCGCAGGATTTGACAAAGCGATGGTTGATATGGAAGTTGGGCAGACAAAAACAGTTAACATTCCTTCAGCTGAAGCGTATGGTGACGGCGATGAAAAAAATATAATTCCAATGCCTAAAACAAACTTTCCTGAAGATATGAAACTTGAGATAGGAATGCAGCTTGAGTTGCAAAATGATCAAGGTCAAGTCTTTCCTGTTATTGTTAAGGAAATAGGCGAAGAAGAGGTAACTCTTGATGCAAATCATCCACTTGCTGGCGAAGATTTGACTTTTGAAATCGAGCTGATAGAAATCGGTGTCGAGCTAGATGAACCTCAGCACCACCACGATCATGACCATGAAGATGGCGAACATTGTGGTTCTTGCAGCTGCGAAACAGATTCAGAGTAAAAGAGCGAATTTTATCTGGCAGAGTAAGATAGTTTAACAATCATACAATTGCACAATCAGGCAAATTAAGATATAGTAAAAAAGGTTGATTGATTATCCTGGAGGAAGATATGCCACGCTTTGTTAGACTGATTATCTCAATTGTCCTGTTGGTAACGCTGCCTCTTTTTGCAGAGAGTGCCAACCACAAGTTGTTGCAGGCACTATCGAATGGGAAAGTTTCTCTTGCTAAGCAGGCATTCAAGGAGGGTGCAAATCCCAACATCGTTGATGATGAATGGCCTATTTTTATTTCAGTTATCAATAGTGGTGACAAGGCGATGATTCGTCTCTTTCTTGAACAAAAAGTTGATGTAAACAAAAAAGGGCCCGATGGGCGTTCCCCAATGATGCATGCAATTATCGCGAAAGATTCTCAGTTAATCAAGGATGTTATGGCACATGGAGCGGAGCTTGATGATAAGGATGCGCAAGGCAAGACTCTGCTAATGTATGCCGCCTCAAATGGTAATGTTTCACTTCTTAAAAAGCTTTTAAGCTCAGGATTAGATCCAGCAGCAACAAGCAAAGAGGGGAAGAGGGCGCTCACTTATGCGATTGAAAAAAAGCAGAAAGGCTGCGTTGATGTTCTTGGAAAGATAGAGACACTGCCCGTTGATTTTGGTAATGCCGTTATTGATGGAGATGCTCAGAAGGTTCAAAGGTTGCTGCGGGATGGTGCCAGTCCAAACTGGAAGGATCGCAATGGAAAGCCAGTGATTGTAACAGCAATTGAGAAGGGACATCCACTTGTTGCACAACATCTTATCAAGGCTGGGGTCAATTTACAAAAATCCTATTTCAAAAACAGAGCGGTAACACTGTTTGATTTAGCAATGCACAATAAGCACACGACAGTTGCGGAATTACTGTTGAAATATGGCGCGCCTGCTGATTTGAATCGTCGTGTTTCAGATGGAAAGACTGCGTTAATGATTGCGATAGAGCAGAATAGAAAAAGTTTCCTTCGTGAGCTTATGAAACGCAATTTTGATGTTGATCGTGGCGATGATTATGGAAAAACAGCACTTATGTTTGCTGCTGAGAAAAACAATATATTTGTTGTCAAGCAGCTGCTTCAAAAAGGTGCGGACAAATCAATTCGACAAATGGAAGGCAAGACAGCATTTCAAATTGCGAAAGAGAAGGGCTTTGCGATTGTTGCAAATATGTTGAAATAAACAGTATGCGAACGAATGAGGATACTCAGGCTAGCGTTGCTCTTTTGTGAAGTCGGCAATCCAGATAATAAATGCCAAATTATTTTTGATAAGAGAGAGCCGTTTTCCACGATTTCCATCTGCCTTTGAATGTTTTGAATCGGCATTTTCTGCAAGAAGAAGATACTCTTTTGCAGGTTCTAACAATGAAAACTCTTTTGCAAACCTCTTGTGCATTGTATCTTGCAGTTTTTTTCGCACTTTTTTATCTTTTGTAAGATTCATCTTTTTCATAATTCCTGTGTAGTCAACTCGCTCTTTAAAGGCGTTTATTAACTCTTTTCCTGCAGAGTTGTACTGCCACGATGCGACACCTGGTCTGTTTAGTTCAAGCGTATACTTCGCAGCAAGAGCATAGAGTTCAGCACTCTCCTTAAATCGTTTCTCACTCGCCGCTTCTTGAGCTTTTTGCCGGGTGTTTTGGTATCTTTTCCACTGCACTGAGACAGGGATTTCACCCTTTTTTTGAGGAGTGGTTTTGACCTCTTTTTGTGGACTCTTCTTTTTTTCAACACTCTCTGTGGTAACAGCCTTTTTCTGTGGAGAAACACTCTCTTTCTTTTGTGAAACCGCACCTTTTTCGGAGCAGGAGATAAGAAGAGAAAGTATAGTAAACAAGATAAGTATAAATTGCATATTTACCCCTTTTTTACATCGTTTTTATAGGAAATAAGAGCATCTTTTACTGTGTTTTCAAGTGTGGCGTACTGTTTTACAAACGGTGGAACAAACTCTTCATTTAGTCCGAGGATATCATATAATACTAGTACTTGGCCATCTGTTTCGCGGCCAGCTCCGATACCTATTACGGGAATGTTCACCTTTTCTGTGACCATTTTTCCAACGGCGTCGGGGACTGATTCTAAAACGAGCATCCCTGCGCCGGACTCTTCAAGTGTGAGTGCTGCCTCAAGTAGTGCCTCTTGTTCAGAGCTTTTTTTTGCTTGCTGAACAAATCCACCGAACTTATTATGATATTGAGGAGTTAATCCAAGATGAGAGATAACAGGTATTCCATAGTTTGTTAACGCGAGCGTTAAATCTGCGACCTCTTTTCCCCCTTCAATCTTGACTGCTTGTGCTCCAGCTTTCATCAGAATAATGGCCGACTCAATCCCTTGTGCTATCGACGATTGATAGCTTCCAAAGGGCATGTCAGCAATCAAAAAGGGTGTAGGAGCCCCTTTGCGAACGGCTTTTATATGGTAGGCAACCTCATAGACGGTTACACCGAGTGTATCAGCCTCTCCTTTAATGACCATGCCAAGTGAATCGCCTACTAGAATTGAATCAATGCCCGATTTTTCGACAAGTCGAGCAAACGAATAGTCATAGCAAGTTACCATTGAAATTGGTGTTTTACCCTTCATTTCTTGCAGTTTTGGAAGTGTTCTTTTTTTCATCTACTCCTCCGACAGTGCGTTAGCAAGTGCCACAAGTTGACTCCATTCAAGTTGCTCAGAGCGAAGTGACGGCGAGATTCCGCACTTCTCAAGCAGTTCAATGGAATAGTTATGTATTTTCATAACATTGCCAAGTTTTTTGCGTCTATTTGAGAAAATAATTCTCACAACTTTTACAAAATCTCTCAAATGATTCGGTGAATAGTTGTGTTTATGGAAATCAACAGAGAGAAGTGCCGAAGTTACCTTTGGGGCAGGGAAAAACGATTCAGGAGGGATAGAAAAAAGAAGTTCAGGCGTTCCAACCAGACGAAGAAGTGCCGAAAGTGGGCCCATTCCTCGCTCTCCAGGTTGTGCCACACACTTTTCCGCGACCTCTTCTTGCAACAGAAAGACTGCTGAGTGTAAATTTGTGCTTGCAACACACGAATCGATAAGAATTCTACTGCTCAGATTGTAGGGAAGGTTTCCAAACAGCACACCATTTTGACCAAAAGAGGCAATATCCATCTTTGCGGCATCTTGATGAAGCACTGTCGCAAAATCGCCTACCATCTCTTGTAAAAGGGCGACCATTCCATCATCAAGCTCAATAATCGAATAGGGTTTTAGGCCTCGTTTCACCACTTTTTCGCTCAGCGTTGCCGGGCCACCACCAATTTCAAGATAAAAATCACCCTCTGGTGAAAGTGAATCAACAATTTTCTGCAAATAGTAATCATCTATAAGAAAATTCTGTCCTAACCCTTTTTTTGGGGCAAGTTTTGCCTTAGCAAGCCGTTCTCTGAGAAGTTTTTTATCCATAGATTTCTCGCTTTGTTGGCGCAGCATCAAGAGTGAAATCTGCAAACTGTTTTGTTTGAAATGCAGGGATTGCTGCCGCCGCGGTCATTGCACCGTTATCTTGACAGTATTGCAGTTCTGGCAAGAAAAGTGCGGTGTCAAAACGGTGAGAAACTCTCTCCATTCGCTCGCGCAACTCACTGTTTGCCGAGACACCCCCAACAACAACTAATGCTTTGTATTTATTGTGTTTTAAGGCATAGATAATGCGTCTTTCAACCAGTTCAAAAAGAGATTTTTGAAAGGCAGCCATCAGGGATGGCATATCAATATCATCATTTTTCAGAAAGCGTTGCGTTGCTGTTTTTAAGCCACTAAAACTGAATACAAAAGAGTGTTTATATTTTTCAGAGGTAAGTAATTTTGGCATTTTATAGCGGGATGCGTCACCTTTTTGTGCTAACTTATCAATCACTGGGCCACCAGGATATCCCAGTTTTGCCATCTTTGCGACCTTATCAAATGCCTCGCCTGCGGCATCATCCATTGTCGCTCCAAGTGTATATATGCCCTCTTTTTTAACCTCGATTAGTGAGGTGTGACCACCAGAGATAATCAGAGATAAAAAGGGAAGCTGTGGACGAGATTTACGGTTTAAAGATGCGCTGGCAATGTGTGCTTCAAGGTGATTTATGCCAACAAGTGGAATGCCAGTTGCTGCGGAAATTCCTTTTGCTGCGCCAACTCCGACAAGGAGACTGCCAACAAGTCCAGGATGCGTAGTTACCGCAATAGCACTCAAATCAGAGAGGGATATCTTTGCCTCATCAAGCAGTGAGCGAAGAAGAGGGAAAATCCAGGCAATGTGATTTCTTGCGGCAATTTCAGGGATAATCCCACCAAACAGTGAGTGAACACTTGTTTGAGAGACCGTTTTCATTGCAATAACGCGGTATTCAGTGTCAACTAGTGCAATTGATGTGTCATCACAGCTTGATTCAATGCCTAAAATATAGTCACTCATGAGAAATTCTCACTCGTTTAATGGAGAGACAGCGACCGCTTTCATTATCAATATCGGCAATAATCCCCTCGATATGAACGGTGTCTGATGAGACTTTGTATGAGTATTTCATTCCAGTTAGCAGGCCGTTAATACTCTCCTGTGGTCGAAAACCAAGAACAGAGTAAAATGCTCCGCATCGACCTAAATCGGTAATATAGCCTGTCCCTTTTGGGAGTATCTTTTCATCAGCTGTTTGGACATGAGTGTGAGTGCCAACAACGAGCGAAACTTCGCCTTGCAGGAACCAGCCCATTGCCTCTTTCTCTGCTGTTGCCTCTGCATGAAAATCGACAACAATGATTTTTGCCCCTTCTGCTTTTAATTCAGCAATAGCAGCAGTTGCGCTGTGCAGTGGATTATCTGTCGGCTCCATAAAAATGCGTCCTTGCAGATTGAGCACACCAATCTTGATTCCACTTTTTTTCTCTTTTATTAGTGCTATTCCACTTCCTGGCGTTTTTCCAGAGTAGTTGTGAGGTCGCAGCACTTCCCCGCGTTCAATTTGAGGAATAATCTCTTTGTAACGCCAGATGTGATTGCCAGAAGTGATGCAATCGACACCGGCCTTTTTTAGTGCATTAATGGCATCTTTTTTGATGCCCATTCCACCCGATGCATTCTCACCGTTTGCAATAATAATATCTGCGCCAAGGCGAGCTTTAATAGAGGGAAGGTGGGTGGTAACAGCATTGCGACCCGGGCGACCGACAATGTCGCCCAGCATAAGTATTTTGACCATTATTGAGCCATTGCAACAACTCGAGTTTCACGAATTAAGACAATTTTAATCTGTCCTGGATATGAAAGTTCTTCTTCAATTTTTTTACTGATTTCGTGAGCCAAAAGCTGCGTTTTATCATCTTGAATTTTAGCAGTGTTGACAATGACGCGAAGTTCACGACCAGCTTGAATAGCAAACGATTTCTCAACGCCATCAAAGCTTGTTGCCAAATCTTCAAGGTCTTTTAATCGTTGGATATATGATTCAGTCATCTCACGGCGAGCGCCGGGACGAGCACCACTGAGTGCATCAGACGCCTGAACAATAATATCAAGAATTGTCTCAGGTTTTGGGTCGTTATGGTGAGAGTCAATTGCGTGTACAATTCTCTGTTGTTCGCCATATTTCTCAGCCAATTTCGCACCGATATTTGCGTGGCCCCCTTCAACTTCATGATCAACTGCTTTTCCGATATCGTGAAGGACTCCAGCACGACGAGCATTTTTTACACTGATTCCAAGCTCTGTTGCCATAAGTCCACCAACAAAACCTGCTTCAATACTGTGTTTCCAGACATTTTGTCCATAACTTGTACGATAACGAAGGCGTCCAATAAGCAAGATAAGCTCTGGATGCATTTTGTGTATTCCTAAATCAAACAGTGCCTGATCACCTGCCTCTTTGATGCTTTTCCAAATCTCTTTGGTTGCAACATTAAAGACCTCTTCGATGCGGCCTGGATGAATTCTTCCATCAGAGATGAGTTTTTGTAAAGTTTGTGATGCTACTGCTCTTCTGATTGGATTGAAGTCAGAAATAACGACTGTTTCAGGGGTATCATCAATAATCAAATCGACACCTGTTACTGCTTCAATTGCGCGGATATTTCGACCTTCACGGCCAATAATTCTTCCTTTCATCTCATCTGTTGGCAAGGCGATTGCGGTTACGGTATTGTCTACAACATATTCGCCTGCATAGCGTTGAATGGCAGTAGAAAGCAGTTTTTTGCTCAACCTTTCAACATCTTCGCCATATGATTCTTCGATTGCTTTCAATTTTTTTGCTGCGTGATGCGTTGCTGACTCTTCGACTTTTTGAATAAGCACTTCACGAGCCTCGTCTTGAGACATTCCCGCAACCTTTTCAAGCTCTACTTTGATGTTTTCACCATCTTCTTTGATGCGAAGCTCTTGAGTTTCGAGATATTTTTCAAACTCTTTTGATTTTTTATCTCTGGTATCAAAAGATTTGTCTTTCTGAAGAATTACCTCTTCTCTTTTTCCAAGTTGCTCCTCTCTTTTGTTCATTCTGCGTTCGCGCTCTTTGAACTCATGAAGGATTCCACTTTTTGCCTTTTCATTCTCTTTGCGACCTTCAAGTAAAATTTCTTGTTTCTTAATTTCAGCTTCTTTAAGGATACCTTCAACTTTTTCTTGGCTTTTTTCCAAGTCTTTGCGAGCTTTTTCATGCTTTTCTTTGAAAATCAGAGTTCGTGCAAGTGCCCAAAACACCCCACCAATTACCATT
The DNA here is from genome assembly GCA_023145475.1 of bacterium. Lineage (GTDB taxonomy): Bacteria > UBP6 > UBA1177 > UBA1177 > JAGLDR01 > JAGLDR01. Next base: position 3,177 of record JAGLDR010000158.1, on the reverse strand, counting down.
CCAATAAGCAACATCACAATGCCTATAACTTCCATCATTTTCTCCTTTTACAATCTATATAATAAACAACATCCGTTTTTCTGTAAGTATGCCATCAAGTGCAACATCATACTCTTCAGAAAACCCCGGCTGTACAATCTGTATATCAAATCCCACTCCGAGTGAGTGAGCATCGGTCTGTTTCTTTGCTAAAATTCTGTCGTAATATCCACCGCCATACCCGATTCGTTCACCAATTTTTGAAAAGCCTAATCCAGGGACAAGAAAGAGATCTATTTCGTCAGGATTTACCTCTTGATGAATTTCGGGATTCGGTTCAAGGATGCCGTAGCTCCCTTTTGTGAGTGACTCAACGGTTTCAACAGAGTGAAATGAGAGCTCAGTTTTATTTTTAACAAGAGGTAAGACCAACCGTTTTTCACTCTTTTTAAAAAGTATTGTGAGATCAACTTCACCGCGAATTGGCACAAAGAGAGCGACAGTTTTCGCATCAGAAAACCAGTCTAAGCTTTCTATTTTATTGCATATTTCTTGCGAATTCTGTTTTTTATCACTTTCAGAAAGAGAGTTTCTGAGAGTACTCATTTTCGTCCTAAGCTCTACTTTGCTCATCTATGCTCACACCTCGTAAAAACGAGATGACCTCTTAACAATTCAAATATATAAACCCTGTATAACATAAACAGGCGGTTAGACACTCTAGCTTGAAACTTTTTTTATGTCAAATAATCTAATTTGTTTTGATTTCTTGTATTTCTGACTTCTCTATTTTTTTGCGAAGAATTTTGATTCTATCCCGAATTGTTGGCTTAAATCGGGAGTATTTATTATCTTTGAGTGCCTGTTTATAGAAATTCGACGCTCGCTGGTATTGCTTTAAGCGTTCATAACAGACACCAAGCAAAAGTTCTGCCTTATCTCGCTCATAACCATTCTTGGTATTAATAAACAGAAAGCGTTCAAAAGTGATCGCGGCTTTGTTATATTCTTTCATTCTGTATTGAGCAAGCGAGGTCAGATAAAATAGATTGGCAATGTACTCTCCTGTTGAGGAGATATCAAGACTCTCTTTAAATCGGGCAACAGCTGCCTGATAACTCTTTCTGCGAAATAGAGTTACCCCCTCTTCATATTTTTTTATTGCAGCTTTTTGTCGAATGAGGCTCACCTCGTAATCGACAACCAATCGCTCAAGCCGAGAGAGAGTGGTGAGATTAAATTTTCCGTACATCTTAAATGCTTTATCGGGTGCACCTTCTTTGAGCGCAACATAAAGATTGTATGCTTGAATATCACTGCTTTCCATATCAAAAAACTTATCTTTCATTTCTGAAAGATCTTTTTTAAGATACTCCTCTTGTCGCTCCATAATATCAATTTTATCTTTATGCTGTACCACCTCTCTTCTGAAGTAGAAGAAGAATGAGACGATGATAAAAAAGACAATGACAAGCATTGTAATAAGAGGACGACGGTCGTTTTGGCGTTCTTTGGCAGAAACTGCCTGAGAAAGATCGCGTACGGCTGTTTCAAGTTTGCCAACAGTGTTAAGATTTTTTACAACGATTGTGCGCAGTTCTCGCAAATCAGATGCTGTTCTATCCCGCTTTTCTTCCATGAAACCTCAAATTCAATAAAAGCGTGAGAATTGTATATGAGTTCGACAAAAAATCAAGTTTGACATTGTGAGAGAAACAAATTATTCTGCTTGTGCACTACTTTTTAGAGGAGACAGTTATGACATTGCAACGAACAGCGCTTGAAAAAATCCGATTGAATCCATTTGATATTTTTTCTAAAGAGTGGGGGTTATTAACTGTTGGAAGTGCGGAGTCGTATAATACGATGACGATTGCGTGGGGGCAGTTTGGCTTTATGTGGAACAAAAATGTTATAACTGTTGTCGTCAGGCCGCAACGATATACCTTCGAATTTATTGAAAAACATCCTCGATTTACCGTTTCGTTTTTTGGCGACAAAATGAGAGATGCCTTAAAGCTCTGCGGGAGTAAAAGTGGAAGAGATATAAATAAGATTGCTGAGGCAGGACTGACACCGAGAGTGAGTGAGGAGGGTATCTTTTTTGAGGAAGCCTCCCTCGTTTTTTGTGCAGAAACAATATACAAAAGTAGATCGGAATATGAGAGCTTTACGAACAAAAATATTCCTGATGAAATTTATCCAAAGAGAGATTATCATCACTGGTATACAGGCGAGATAACAACGGTGCTGACAAGTAACGAGAGCTGATAGGATTACTTTACCTCTTTTTTTGTAAAACAGCTATAAAGAATCTATAATGAGTTCGTTCGTTGTAGCGAGAGGAGATATAAAATGAGTTGGAACTATGACAAGGTCGAAAAGCTGAACAGAGCCAGTGCCGTGATGGAGCTTTCTCATAAAATTGATAGCTTAGCGCACGATATTGCGACACTTTCAACCAATAAAGAGAATATCTGGACAACTATCCATCAAAAGCTTCGCTATCTGTGGACATACAATACCAATGCGATTGAGGGCAGCACACTCACTGAAGGAGAGACCATATTCTTTCTAAAAGAGGGTCTGACTGTCGAAGGAAAGCCATTTAAAGATTTTATTGATGCAAAAAATCATCATGAAGCAATTGAATATCTCTATGAAGTAATTAAGGGCGAGCGACCTATTTCTGAAGGACTAATCAAAGAGTTAAACGCACTCCTGCTTTTGGGGATAACCGTCACAAAAGCGATAGATATCAATGGCCAGCAGATGGAAAAGCCTGCTGCTCCGGGTGAATACAAACAGCAACCAAACCATGTTCTGCAAGCAAACGGAGCGATTCATTATTATGTTGAGCCTCTACTCGTCATTGACGAAATGGGTGCTCTTATAAAATGGATTGAAGAAAATTCAAAAAAACTAAGCCCGTTGATTGTTTCAACGGTCGCACACTACAATTTTGTGAGAATTCATCCGTTTGATGATGGTAATGGACGCGGAGCACGACTGCTGATGAATCTTATCCTGATAAAAGAGGGATTCCCGCCAGCAATTATAAAGAATGAGAAGAGACGACACTATATTAATGCGCTTGTTGAAGCGGATAAAGGCGATTTGGAACCATTTTCGGTGTTTGTTGGCAATTCGTTGGTTGAGACGATGCAGATGGTGGTTGATGAGTTGCGGAGACCGTAA
>JAGLDR010000157.1 GCA_023145475.1 bacterium | reverse complement strand
TCAGTGCTCAGAACGATAACTCGCTTGACACCATTTGCGATGGCCGCCCTCAGTGTGTTATCAGTCCCAATAATGTTTGTTTTTACCGCTTCAACAGGAAAAAACTCACAGCTCGGCACCTGTTTCAACGCCGCAGCACTAAAGACAAAGTCAACACCGTGCATCGCAGAGTTTATCGAGTCAAAATCACGAACATCGCCAATATAAAACTTCAGCTTATCGTTTTTGTATTTGATACGCATATCTTCCTGCTTCTTCTCATCACGAGAGAAGATACGAATCTCCTTCAGCTCGCTGTGCAAAAAGCGGTCAAGCACCGCATTACCGAACGAGCCAGTTCCGCCCGTTATCAAAAGTGTTTTGTCTTTAAACATCATCTATCTCCTCTGTTAAAAAAACCTCACCCACCGCAAGCGGTCCCCCCTCTCCGCACGGAGAGGGAAAAGAAAAAGTAGGGCGGGGTCATTCCGATGCACTATTCGTGCGTTGGTTTGACCCCTCCGGTCAACGAATTATCTGCCTAATCCCTCTCTGATGAGGATAAACTACTTTCTCTCGCACTCCCCTCCTAATTTAGGAGGGGAAACCTGCCTTGACAGGTGGGGTGGTTCTTCACCGGTCAACGAATTATTCGCCTAATCCCCCTGCCTTCACTTAATTAAAACTTCCCAGTGTCCCCCGCGAGCTGAACCGATTCTTTTTATTATGCCTAACAGCTTGAGTTTTGCAATATTTTTTTCAATATTCTTTTCGGCAATGCCAACTTTCTTCGACAGCTCTTTTATTGTGATGTGGTTGTCTTTACTGATGTTTCTCGTTATTTTTGTTTGATTTTTTGTGAGTTTATTTCCCACCCTTTTAGCCACCCTCTCCGCTTCTCTTTTTCCCGTCTTTTCACCCACCTTGTTACTCATGTCGTCAACAAAAATCAGTAATTTTTCATTTATCTCTTGTGGTGTTGGTAGATACTTCTTCATGTTTGCAGGAAGAGTGTTAGATAATTTATAAGTTGCAATTCCGATTGGTTGGGTGCTGTCCTTCAACGCATATTCTACCGTTGCTCTTTTTTTATCCTTACAGATTATAATGCCAATAGATGGGTTTTCATCGGGCAATTTGATGGTGTCATTCAAAACTGATAGATAAAAATTCATTTTTCCTGCATATTCTGGCCTGAATTTTCCTATTTTTAATTCAACAGCGATAAGTGATTTCAGTTTTCGATGATATAAAAGCAAATCAATAAAATATTCGTCATCATCGACTTTTAGTTTGTATTGATTGCCGACAAAGGTGAAATCTGCACCCATTTGAGTTAAGAACTCTCGCACCTTACTAATTAATCCTAACTCTAACTCTTTTTCGTTGTATTTATCTCCTAAATCTAAGAAATCAAAGTTATATTCATCTTTCACCGCTAACATAGCCTGATTCTTATATTTCTCAACAAGAGTGTTATCAAAATTTGTTTGATTTAACAGAAAATTCTTATAAGAATTTCCTTCAATCTGATTCGCAAGTAATCTGGAAGTCCATCCAAATTTCTTAGTCATTTGTATATAATACTCTCGTTCCAAATCATCTTTAGATTTTTGAAAAAT
>JAGLDR010000156.1 GCA_023145475.1 bacterium | reverse complement strand
ATGACAAAAACAACTCTTTTACTGATGATTTTATTATTCACGGGATCACTTTTTGGAGCAGCATCATTTGCAGAGGCAAAAAATGCAAAAGGGAGTGCTGTAACATGGACATTTTATGTTGAAGATGGCAGAAATGTGAGCCGTGCTAAAAAGATGGCGATGAAACAACTTAAAAAAGAGGGGTATAAAAGAGTTTCTGCTCCACTTGCCTCAAGACTAAATAAAGGCCACTTTGCTGTTCTTTTTACCTCTTACTGGGTAAAAGGCGTTCTGCGGAATGCATATGTCTATGGATTTAGTTCAAAATCACAAGATGATGCAAAGGCAAAAGCAGAGAAAAACTTGAAAAAACTAAAAGGGTGGAAAGCGTCTGAAGGTTTTGCCGTAAACAAACTGGACTCATTCGGATTTGATTCTGTTAAATAAGGAGAATATACAATGAACAAAAGTGATTTAGCTAAACAGCTTGCAGAAAAAGCATCTCTCTCAAAAGGTGATGCAGAGAAGTGTGTTGCCATCGTATGGGAAAGTATTCAAGATGCTTTGACTCAAGGTGAACGCGTAGAAATAAGAGGTTTTGGGTCGTTTTCAGTAAAGCATTTTGATGCTCGTGAAGGTCGCAATCCTAAAACAGGCGAAAGTATTAAGATTGAACCTCGTTCACTTCCACGATTTAAGGCTGGAAAGGATTTAAAAGACCGCATTAATCATAAATAAGGACAATAAAATGACATTAAAGTTTGCAATTGTCGGATGTGGTCGAATTTCATCTAAACATATCGAAGGGTTGAAGCTTGTTGACAATCTCTCTTTAGAGTGTGTTGCCGATATCAATCCTGAGCGTGCGGAGGAGACCGGGAAAAAAGCTGGTGTTCCTTTTTATACAGACTATCACGAGATGTTAAAGAATCATCAAGTTGATGTTGTCTCTATTCTAACGCCGAGTGGACTTCACGCACAACATACGATTGACATCGCTTCTACCTATAAAACTCATATTGTCTGTGAAAAACCGATGGCTTTAAAGCTTGAGGATGCAGATAAGATGATTTCTGTCTGTAAAGAGGTTGGTGTTCGTCTTTTTGTAGTAAAACAAAATCGATTTAATCTTCCTATTTCTCAGATGAGAAAAGCGTATGAAGAGGGCCGATTTGGTGATATGACAATGGGGACAGTTCGTGTCCGTTGGCGTAGAACACAAGAGTATTATGATCAAGATTCCTGGCGTGGAACATGGGAGCTCGATGGTGGTGTTATTGCTAATCAGGCATCTCATCATATCGATCTTTTGTTGTGGATGCTTGGCGAGCCAAAAAGTGTCATGGCAATGAATCATACTTTTGGAAGTAATATCGAGGTTGATGACACCTCTTTTTCTCTTGTCCGTTTTAAAAGTGGCGCAATGGGAATTATTGAGGCTACGACAGCAATTCGTCCTGATGATTTAGAGGGTTCTGTCTCTCTTTTTGGAAAAAAGGGGAGTGTTGTTGTTGGCGGTTTTAGCGTCAATCAACTTGTTGCCTGGCGATTTGCAGATGCAAAGGAGGGTGAAGAGCAACATCTTTTAGACGCTGCTTCAGAGACACCTCCAAACATCTATGGTTTTGGTCATGCTCGTTATCTTGAGCATGTTCGTGATGCCATCAAAAATAATACTGCAGCGTTAGTCGCAGGCGAAGAGGGTCGTCGATCGTTAGAGCTTATTAACGCGATTTATGAGTCTGTTGAGACGAAAAAAGAGGTATTTTTAGACAAATATGAACAAAAATGGTCAAAATTGGGTACCAAATGAGTGATATTCCTCTTTTTAATCTTCCCCTTCTTCACGCACCTATTATTGATGAGATAAGCGAAAATATGCAGTCAGTTGTTAGCTCTGGTCTCTTTGTTGGAGGTCCAGAAATAGCACGGTTTGAGCAGGAGTTTACTAAAATTGCTCGTTTGCCTTACGCCGCGTCAGTAAGCAGTGGAACAGACGCACTTGTAGCAGCACTTGTAGCTTCAGGCGTACAATCTGGTGATTTTGTCGTAACTGTGCCAATGACATTTATTGCAACTGTTGAAGCAATCTATCATGTTGGAGCAACGCCACTTTTTGTTGATATTGATAAAAATGGTGTAATGGACGGGGAAAAACTTACCGAACTTCTGAAGACGACAGATAAGAGAATCGGTGCAGTTATTCCTGTGCATCTTCACGGTGTAATGGCTGAGATGCGACGCATTACTGCTATCTGTCTTGCCTCTAATATTCCTGTGATTGAAGATGCTGCTCAGGCTCACGGTGCGATGAGAGAAGGTGTGGCACCTGGTGAGCTCTCTCTGTTTGCTACCTACTCTTTTTATCCTGGTAAGAATCTTGGGGCATTTGGGGACGCTGGAGCAGTCGTTTCGACGAGCGAAAGTGGAGTTGAACAGATTAAAGCACTGAGAAATCACGGCCGATATGATAAAAAATATGAGCATGAACGCATCGGATACAATATGCGAATGGATGCTGTTCAGGCCGCTGTTTTACGCGTTAAAATAAAATATTTTCCTCGCTGGCAACGCGAGCGGGAAGAGATTGCAAATAAGTATTATGACTATTTTAATGAGTCGGGGATAATTAACCATCTTCCTGTGAAAGATGTGAATATCCGTAGTGCGTGGCACCTTTTTACCATACTGCACAAAAGACGAGATGAGTTGCAAAAGGCACTGAAAAAGAGAGGGATTCAAACTGGAATTCACTATCCTATCCCACTCCACCTGCAAAAAGCGTGTGAATCACTTGGCTACAAAGAGGGTGATTTTCCTGTTGCGGAACAATTCGCACAACAAACGCTCTCTATTCCATTTTGGCCAGGAATGAGTGACGAGCATATTTCAACTGTTGCTGAAGCGATTTTACAACTGCTTTAGAGTATCTTTTACCGCTAGTTTAATTGTTGAGGAGAAGGGACGAAGAAGCAGTGGAATTGATATGTCACAGATCAAACGGTTTTCGCTGACTGCCATACTTCCTTTGACCATCCGTCCTTTGACAGTGAGAATTCGGTGTGCTTCATCCCATGTTAGTGTGAATTTATCTTGCTTGACTTTATATTTCAAAGTTTTTTCAAGATTATCATCGAGCCATGTGGCTATCTCATCGGCACTTTTAGCAGTGTCGTGTTGAATATGTATTGTTGCCATTGCTTTTCCCCTTATATTTCATTAAATGAGCGAATACGCTTATCTGCCAAATCAAAAACAGAATCTTTTGTGAAGGTGCCATCTTTCAAACGATTGCCTGCGGAAACGCCTGTTAACACTTCAATGCCTTGCTTGACATTCTTTATTGCATAAAGCGAGAAGAGTCCTTCGCGTATTGCATCTACTACCTCATCGTTGAGGTTGAGATTTTCAACATTTTGAATAGGAATCATAACTCCTTGCGTTCCAGTAAGCCCTTTCAATTTACAAATTGAGAAAAAGCCTTCTACCTTCTCATTGACTCCACCAATTGGTTGAATGTCGCCCATCTGATTTATCGAGCCAGTAACAGCGATTCCTTGATTAATAGGCAGTTCAGAGAGAGCGGAAAGAAGTGAATAAAGCTCGGTTGAAGAGGCACTATCACCATCAACACCGCCGTAGCTCTGTTCAAATGCAATCGTTGCTGTGATGCTGAGTGGTTTATCTTGCGCAAACAAATCGCCAAGAAATCCACCGAGAATGAGAGCCCCTTTATCGTGGATTGCGCCACTCAGACGAGCCTCTCTATCTATATTTATCAGCCCTCTTTGTCCTGAAAATACTCGCGCAGTAATACGAGAGGGGATTCCAAAGCTGAAATCGCCAATACTATAGACTGCGAGTCCATTTATTTGACCAATATCGGCGCCAGAAACATCAATCAAGATGTTGCCACGAATGATAGATTCATAATAACTTTTGCGGAATCGTGCGTGTCTCTCTTCTTTCGCTTTGATTGCGAGAACAACTTCATCTTCTGTGACAATTTTTTTATGGTTTTTATGTGCCCAATAGGACGATTCCATCAGTATATCAACAATGCCACCAGCATGAATTTTGAACTTCTTTTGATCGCCAGCCATACGAGAAGAGTGGAAGAGCAACCGTTGCAGCGCAGATTGATTAAATGGAATGTCACAATCTTTTTGAACAACTCTTGTAATAAAGCCAATCAATGCCGTTGTCGTTTTTGTCGTAATTGGTGTCGTTGTACTAAAATCAGCTTTTACGCGGAAGATTCTTCTAAAATCGGGGTCATAATCGTAGAGCATATGGTAGAGTTGATCAGTACCAAGAAGAATGATTTTAACATCGAGAGGAAGTGGAGTAGGAGAGGGCATAGAGTTGATTCTGTAGCGTTGGTTCCCTTCAGTGTCATCCATAGTAAGACTCTTGTTTCGTATCACTCGTTTGAAGGCATTCCATGCATAGATGTTTTTTAATAAATCGTCAGCTTGAATGATAAGAAATCCACCATTTGCACGATGCAATGCACCAGGTTTCATTTTTGTGAAATTTGTTGAGAATGTGTTGCGAACCTCTTCATATTCGAAAAAACCCATCAAATTTTGGTAGGTGGGGTTCGTCTCATAGATGACGGGTGCACCTTTTGTGTTTTTATTGCTAATTAATAAGTTTACTTTGTATTCCATAAAATCAGGGGGCATTATCTTGCCTGCTTCAATCTTCCCTTCATTGACATCACGATGCAAAATAAATTCAAAAAAGGTATCAAGAATATGATTTTCAAGTTGCAGAAGATATGCCGTCAGCCCTTTGCTTTTGCGAAACGCTTTGCGAATATCCTTGAGGGGCTCTTTGATAATGAGTTTTACATACTCCCTTCTCAAGAATCGAACCTTCTCTTTGCTCTCTTTTTCTAGCTTTCGTTCAGCATGAAAATAGGCAATAATTTGCTCTTGTAGTTTTTCTTCATTCTTTTTTATTTTTACTCGCATTTTGTCAGAAAGTTTATCAAAATCTTCACGAGTAATCGGCTTTCCCTTAACAACGGGGTTAATAACCAGCCCATTTTGGCTTGGTTGTAAGACAAAACCCAGTTTTTTTGCTGCTGCAGAAAGTTGTTCATGCAGAGAATCGCCGGTAAGACGGTACTCTTTCTCAACTTCAGTTTGCAGGGTTTCAAACTGTTCACTCTCTAGTTGGCGTGGAATTTGATCCTGCAAAAGGTCGAGTAACTCAGCCATCTCTTTGATAAGGTCTACACCATCACCTGCAGGAAGAGTGATAAGCAGTGGTTTATCTCCATCTTCAAAATTATGAACATAGCAGATATCTTGCGGAGTTGGGCGATTGTGTGCAGTTTGCTCAAGAAAAAGTTTTGTATTGCTGGTTTTCCCTGTGCCTGCTTCACCTGACACAAAAATATTGAACCCTTTTTTAGCGATAGAGACACCAAATTTTAATGCTTCAAATCCACGCTCTTGAAATGCTTCTTGGCCAGCAGGAACAATATCTGCTGTTGTCTTCCCTTTATAGCGTTTTAGTGCGGGGAAATAGCGTAATTTGGCGGGTTGAATTGCGAGCTTTTGTTTAGTTGTCATCGTTGTCTACCTCTGCTTTTAAATCAAGTTGTTTCTGTATGATTTGATAGTGTTTAAAATCTTCTGCGGTTATTAATCCTGAAGAGAGAAGATCATCTTTTTTGGCTGTTCTTTCAAATGAGAATTCATAAAAATTTGTTGCTGTCTGTATCTTAAACATCGTACAAAATTCACAATTATTCTCTTCTTGCTCATTTTTCTCTTCTGTGTAGGAGGCACTTGTTGTTATTGTTATAGCAAACAATATAACTGCTATGAGTGTTACCGTCCTAAATGCCAGGCGTAAAAGAAGATCTGAAATTGCCTCACCCGTAAAATTGTTCTTCAAGGTGCATCGTTTTTTAGTAAGACAAAAAAGGAAGCTAGTGAAAAATTCAAAGAATTCTAAGTTGCCAGAAAGATAGTTCTCAAAAAAGGTAAGTCCATCATTAAACGGAAGAGATTTTGCATTTGCAATTGATACCTCATTATGCATATCACGAATAATGCGACGAACCAGTTTTTTGTGTTCTTGTTGCTCTTCATGAAAACGCTTGAGTGACAGAAAGGCAATCGGCTTAACTGAATGGAATGGTTTTACTTTCTCTTGCAGTTGAAAGGTAAACAACCCTTTCTCTTCATAGAGTAAATCAATCAGAAGGAGTCGCATAAGTGCGCTGATTATTTTTGAATAGAGCATCAGTGAAACGGCACCAGAATCCATCAGGATATCCAGCATTCTTCGCATTGAGGTCATCCGTTTTTTCTCAGCGTCAACAAATGCTTCGTTGCTAACGGTGCCACTCTGTTTGAGGAGTGCGAACAGCTCTTTTTCCATTGAAAATCCTGTCCGTGTAATGCGGACAATTGAGCCGTTTTTGATGTGTATTATATACTCTGTAGCGTTTGGGAGTTTAACCACGCTGATGCCTGTTAACTCCTTTAGAGCAATCTCTCTGAGGAGTGCAATAACAGGGGTCTTTTCGAGATGTGCTGTCTGAATAGAACTCATATATTACTCCATTAATGCCCGAATAGTGCGAATAAGGCTCAGTAAGAAGAAGGCTAAGGCAATACCAAAAAAGATGATAAGTGAAGCTGAATCAGAGAAGGTTGAAGAGAAGAGCATAATCGTATTATCAAAGTTGATGCCAAAACTGATAAAGAGGATTGAGGCTGATAGATAGAGCAATCCTTCAATAACATTGTCTCTTAAGATTAAGCCTGAGCCAGGAACCATCATCATTGCAATCAACTCTAGAATTGTCCGTTTCTTTGCAAAAATCTCTTGTTTGTGGACATGCTTTTTCAAATCTGCAGTTGAAATCAGTGCGCGGTGTTGTTTGATTGTCTGACATGCTGCACAGACATCAATATCACGACTCCCGTGAGAGCACTCAGAGCAGATGAGTGAGCCACACTCCTGACAGCGAGTAATGGTGATGTTAGTGACAAACGATTTCTTCAAAAAGAAAAGCACCAACATAATCAAGATGATACTAAAGCCGAACATAATGGGCTTGTGATAGAAGAATTGAGAGTGTCCCTTTTTTGCGCTTAAAAGAACAAGCATTGCTTTAGATGAGGGAAGATAGATTTTAGGAAAAAGAAAAGTTGTTCTTGTTACTATTTGTTGCTCTAGATGTGCCGCTTCTTGAGCTTGATCAGCTTCAAAAAGAAGTCGAACAAGATTAAGTCCAATTCCTGCATCGTGAGATGCGTTCCACGCCTTTCTCGTAGCGTCAATAGCTTGATCAATATGTTGTTGTTGAAACTCTAGGATTCCAATAGTATTGTGAATTGATATAGTAACACTTTTGTGTTGTTTTAGTTTTAATGCCTGTTTGAGATAGTAGAGTGACTGCGCTATACTTCCTTTATAGAAGAAGTGCATCCCCTTCAGATAGAGTTCATGTGGCTCATCACCATCAAGAGCTCCTCTCTCCTTTTCAAAAAGGGGGTCATAAAGATTGATAAGACCTTGTGCGATTTTTTGGTCATATTTGTTGGCATGATACTGTTTTAAGAGAGAGTGTGAAATAAAGAGAGTTGTCGCCATAAAGAAGAGTATAAGCAAGAGAATCCACTCTTTTCGAGAGACAACAATCATCTCTAGTGCCACGAGAGGCATAAGGAGGAAGAGAATGATGCCATTTGATTGAATCATATGATAGAGGACAACAGAAAAAAGAATGACCACCATCGTCAGATAAAAGAGGGAAAATCCTGTGATATGTTGCACGGTATGAAAGGATTGTTTGTGATGTTTTATCAGTAAAATCACAGAGAAAATGCCGAGAATAAGAAGGGATATATTTAAGAGTGCTTTTGTGAAATACTCATATACAGAGAGTGATGCGGGCGAGCGTGAAAAGACAGTAAATGCGACATGTAAGTTGGAGAAATGCTTTGAGAGAGAGAGAGGCGAGTAGAGAAAATAGTTGTAAAATCGGGCAAAATAGCCGTCTGGCAGATCTGGAGAGATAATAATTGCATAACGAGATGCGATTAGTTGTCTGTCGAGGGAGTCTTTTTTGAAGGCTCCAAGCAGATAGAGTGAGCAGCTGAGACAGTTTGGAATATGTGCTTTATGCATATCGGTTGAAAAGAGAGCAAGCGATGATATGAGAAAAGTATCGTTTGGCTCAACCTTGGCTTCGTCAACTAGATTTTTAAAACTTGATCTTAATTCTTGAGGAACGGGGGCGTCAGCAGAAAGTTTTGCAGCAAAAAATAGTAGCAACAAGAGGAAAAAGATACGCTTCATAGTGCCTCGCAAACAATAAAGTTCATAAGTTATATCACAAGCAGGTATGATTTTCAATGAAAATAGACTCTATTTTCATGGATTTGGTTACTTTTTTCAAGAAATGTTGCAAAGATTGCTCTATCGTACTACTATTTTCTGCTGGAGTGAGTTAAAAGGAGTGTGCGACAATGAAGGGATTTAGAAGTTTATACATTACATGGAAGTATTTAATAATTGATATTGTGATGATTGGAGTTTTTGTTCTTATGCTCCTCTTCGCCGCAGAGTGGATTTTAGCAAAAGATTCAGTGCTTGTGCTTTTAGGGTTTGTTGTTTTTATGTTATCACTCCATGCATTTATTTTGTGGCTGGTGGTGGAGGCGATGATTATCAGTCGATTACGACTCCTAAACGAGGCATTTGATAGAGGGCGCAAAGGTGATCTTGATGTCTCTATTAAGAAAGAGAGCGATGATGAGATTGGAGAGCTTACCGACAACTTTAATGGATTTATATCTACATTAAAAGAGATGATTCAATCGATTTCGATTACCTCTGAGACAGTTCAGAATAGTTCTAATGAGATTTCTGCTGGCAACAATCAGCTCAGCAGTTCAACGCAGGAGATGGCATCATCACTTGAGGAGACAGCCGCATCTATTGAAGAGATAAGTACGAGCATTCATGAAACAGCGGATATTTCAGCAACTCTCAACAGTAAGATTACGGCAACTGCAACACGAGCAGGTGAAGGAAAAGATCAACTTTATAAGATGGAAGAGGCGGTGAGTCTGGTCAAAAACTCAGGACAACAGATAAGTGAGATGATTGATATGGTTGATTCTATCGCTTTTCAGACCAATCTTCTTGCACTTAATGCCGCAGTTGAAGCTGCGAGAGCTGGCGAAGAGGGGAAAGGTTTTGCGGTTGTCGCAACAGAGGTGAGGAGTCTTGCTCAAAGAAGTGCTGAAGTGGCGCGTTCAATAATAGAGATTGTAAATAAGAATGATACGAATATTAACAATGCAAGTGAAATATCTCAATCAACACTGCAGCTTTTGATGGATATTGTTGTCAGTATTCAATCAAATGCTCAAGAGATGCGTGATATTGAAACTCGCAGTCGTGAACAATCGAATGGCATTATGCAGATAAATTCAGCCATTATGCAGATGGATGATGTAACACAGAGAAATGCGGCACTTGTTGAAGAGCTTGCATCATCAGCAATGGATATGGCAACACTTTCTCGTAATTTGAACAAAGAGATTTCCGCCTTTCAATTGAATAATAGAGATGATTTTACTTTTGAACAGACCATGCAACCAGAGCCACGAGAAGAGCGAGAGGTGAGTCCTTCATTCTCTTCGCCATCACCCTCATATCCAAAAACGAGAAAAGAGGAGCCTTTTTTAGACGATGATCAGTTCGAAGAATTTTAAGAGAGAAATGCCAATCTAGTTGGCTGTAATGATTATCTTCTTGGTTTATTTCTGCGTTGTTGAATATACTCTTCTTTCCGCTTTTTTGCCGCATCTTCCATCTCTTTAATCACATCTTGACTATCTTGAATGAAGCCGGGTATCTCCTCAACTCTAATCTTCTTTTTCAGTAACTTCTCAATGCTGCGAAGGAGTGCGTTTTCGTCTCTATTTACAAGTGATATTGCATTTCCACCCAATCCTGCTCGTCCTGTTCTTCCGATACGGTGGACATAGTCTTCAGGGACATTTGGCAAGTCAAAGTTGACAACATGAGGCAGTCTATCAATATCAAGTCCTCTTGCTGCAATATCAGTTGCAACAAGAATGCGCACTGAGCCACTCTTAAAATCGGCAAGAGCTTTTGTGCGTGCTGCCTGTGATTTATTCCCGTGAATTGCAGTTGCCGATATTCCATCTGTAAGCAACTGTTTTGCGAGTCTATTTGCTCCATGTTTTGTTCGTGTGAAGACCAGTACTCGTTTCCAATCGCCATCTTGTATAAGTTTGCTTAGCAGCTCTCTTTTTTTCTTTTTGCCGACAGGATGGACAACCTGTTCAACGCCCTCTGCAGTAGTATTGCGTCTCGCTACTTCAACGAGATGGGGATTATTGAGAAGTTTTTCAGAAAGAGTGCGAATTTCATTCGAATAGGTAGCAGAAAAAAGAAGGTTTTGTCGTTTGACAGGAAGCAGTTTTAGTACTCGCTTGATATCATGAATAAAACCCATGTCGAGCATTCTATCGGCTTCATCTAATACAAGGATTTCAACCTTAGAAAGGTCAACAGTGCCTTGCCCTGCGTGGTCAAGCAGTCGACCAGGTGTGGCAATAAGAATATCAATGCCATGTTCAAGTTGACGATATTGAGGCGTAATATTGACCCCGCCAAAGATGACTGTTGATTTCAGATTTGTCTCTTTTCCATAAAGAGAGATACTCTCGCCAATTTGTGCTGCGAGCTCTCGTGTCGGTGTAATAATGAGTGCTCTCGGCTTGCATCCTCGCCCATTGCTTCTTTTTAATAACTGAAGAAGAGGAAGGGCAAAGGCTGCTGTTTTTCCTGTTCCTGTTTGTGCTCCACCCATAACATCTAGTCCTTGAAGAATCAGAGGAATAGATTTTTCTTGAATTGGTGTTGCAACACTATATCCCTGTGCTTTGACGGCACGCAGTAGTTCGGGGGTTAGCCCTAAGTTTTCAAATGACATTAAAATAACTCCATAAAATCTCATACTTAAAAAAAACGAGTTGCAACTGTACAAATAAAAATGAATTTGTCCACCAAAAAAACAGAGCGTAGCATTGACAGATTTTTCTAAAAGCATACAATTGTTATATAAGCCTGCTTGGTTTGTAATCGTTGGCTGAAATGTTTCTTCCTTGATACATTTCTGGGGATTGTTTTCGCGCTGTGACGGAATGGTAGCAGCCGGGCGTTCCCCACCTACATAAGTAGGAATGAAACAAGTCTTCGATACGGCTCGGCGGGTTTTTTATATCAGACTAGACATCTTCTCCATCTTCTTCAATATCACCAGGAACAGTATCAACAATCATAGAGTGACATTCAACTTCAAACCACTTATCAAAAAGGACGATATCCAACTCTTTTGGCCACAATTGTTCATCAATGTACCAGCCAAAAAGCTCGTTTTTCATCAGATGGTCAAAATTCTGAGCAATCCACCCTTCTGGATCTTCACCTGTTTCGTCATCAACAAGATAGACAATCTTATCAGCATTAACAGTCTGAATATCGATTTTTTCTGCATCATCTGAATTGACGCGGTTTATCCAGTCAACAAACGGTTGTTTCCCTCTTAAAAAGAGTGCTGCTCGATTAATCATGATATATCTCCTACTGAGCGTCTGCGAAATCTCTTCCGGCTTTCAATGTTGCCAGATTTGATGCTACAACTGCCTCACCTTTGCGTCCAAAGATAGCTTTGATGCTTTTTTCAATCAAAGCATAGTCTAAATCCATATATTTGCTTGCAGCGCCTGTCATAACCATATTCATTCCACGAGGATTTTTCAATTCGTGAGCCATTGCGTCAGCATCAAGCATAAGATGACGAGGTTGTTTTTTAATTTCAGCAAATATTGCTTCAACTTCTGGATAGTTGACAATGTTGTTGTATGGTTTTGTATTTGTTACAATATATCCTTTTGGTGAAAGATAGGGCAAGTAACGCAACGCTTCCATTGGTTCAACAGATAAAATAAGATCTGCAGTTCCGTGAGGAATCAAATCACTATAAATTTCTTTGTCAGAGATACGAAGGTGTGATTGTACATCGCCACCTCGTTGACTCATTCCGTGAACTTCTGACTGTTTCAAATAGAGTCCAGCCTCAAGTGCAGCGTCACCAATAACTTTTGCAATAGACAGAATGCCCTGTCCACCGACACCGGCTAAAATAATATCTAATTTCATTGTATTCTCCCTATTTTTTAAGCTTTGATTTGTTTCTTCTCATCATCGTCTGTACACACTCTCTCGTTGGAATGATAACAGAGACACCATTGTAATCGACCTCTTCTTGAATTATTTTCACAAACTCTTCATGATTCTTTTTCAGTGCGATTATGGTGCGAATATGGTCGGGATCAACGCCAAGACCAGCAACAAGCTGCTGAACCTTGCCAAATGCCTTGCTATCTTGACCTCCAGTCATACCCGTTGTTGAGTTATCCAAAATAAAGATAACCATATTGGTATTTTCAGAAACAGCATCAAGCAGTCCTGTCATTCCACTGTGTGTAAATGTTGAATCGCCGATGATACCAACAGCAGGGAAGAGTCCAGCATCAGCAGCACCTTTTGCCATTGTGATGCTTGCGCCCATATCAACACAGCTGTTAATACTTTCAAATGGAGGCAGTGCAGCGAGTGTATAGCAACCGATATCACCAAAAACATGACCGTCACCATACTGATCTTTTATAACTTGGTTGATGCCGTTGTATGCATCAATGTGTCCACAACCCATACAAAATGCTGGTGGACGACCTTTAACAACTGTTTCAGGAATATCTGCACCGAGAACAACATCCATATTCAAAGACTTTCTTACAAGCATAGGATTGAGTTCGCCATCTCGTGGAAGTTCGCCACTCATGCGGCCAAGAACCTTCACATCACGGTCAAGCATTCCACGCAGAGAACGCTCTATCATTGGCATTCCCTCTTCAAGGACAAGCACCTTTTCTGTATTCTCAACCAACTTTTTAATCATGCCTGTTGGCGCTGGATACTGAGTCAGTTTAACAACAGGGTAGGGGCAACCACCATCTTGGAAATTTTCCATCAAATAGTTGTATGCAAGACCACAGGCAATAATACCAAGTGATTTGTCTGCACCATCAGTATATGAGTTAAAAGGAGACTTTTCAGACTCTTCAAGAAAAAGCTTTTGGCTTTCAATCAACATTTTATAACGCTTTCGAGCAATTCCAGGGAGAAGGACAAACTGTCTCTTATCTTCGGGAAGTGAGCCTTCATTTTCTGCAAGAATTGGTCTTTGAGCAATGCCTGCTCGACTGTGTGCAAGACGAGTGGTCAAACGCAGCATAATTGGCGTTTTATACTTCTCAGAAAGCTCAAAACCATGAAAAACCATGTCGTAAGCCTCTTGTTGACTGCTTGGCTCAAGCATTGGAATCATGGTGAAATCACCTAAAATCCTGCTATCTTGCTCATCTTGAGATGAGTGCATGCTTGGATCATCAGCAACAGTAACAATAATGCCGCCATTTGCACCGGTAATACCAGAGTTTACAAAAGAGTCCATTGCAACATTGAGACCAACATGCTTCATCGTTGACATTGTTCTCTTGCCTGCGTAACTCATGCCAAGAGCAGCTTCAGCAGCAGTCTTTTCATTTGCAGACCAGAGGCTATGAATGCCTCTCTCTTTTGCTACAGAATCTCTTTGGACATATTCCATAATCTCCGTTGAGGGAGTTCCTGGATAACCATAAAAACCGGAAATTCCGGCATCAATTCCCGCTTGGGCAATCGCCTCATCACCAAGAAGTAACTTTTTTTTGTCGTTCACGATATCCTCCTTATTGGGGGTAAAATTAATATTCTTGTGGTATCTCTTCTTTATCAATTACACGAAATGC